>JBLNAO010000067.1:0-5496 GCA_050259395.1 Chloroflexota bacterium | reverse complement strand
CCATTTACCTGGTAAGGTTTAAGCAACCTGATCCTTTCTTCCCACACTGAATCCGGTTCTCCCATGGAAACCCAGACGTCGGTGTAAAGGAAGTCAACCCCTTTTACAGCATCACCGACATTTTCAGTCAATGTTATCTTTGCCCCTGTTTCTTTTGCAATCTCCCTGCACTTGTCGACAAGCTCCCTTGCAGGCTGATAGGCAGCCGGCGCAGCAATCCTGAAATCGACACCCATCTTGGCAGATCCTACCATCAGAGAATTGCCCATGTTATAACGTGCATCACCAAGGTAACAGAGGGAAAGTTTGTTCAATGGCTTCGAAGAATGTTCGATCATCGTAAGGAAATCCGCAAGTATCTGTGTTGGATGGAATTCATTTGTCAGTCCATTCCAAACGGGCACACCTGCATATTTTGCGAGCTCTTCGACTATCTCCTGGCCGAATCCCCTGTATTCGATTCCATCGTACATTCCGCCCAGCACCCTTGCAGTGTCTTTCATCGATTCTTTCTGACCGATCTGTGATCCGGAAGGTCCCAGATATGTAACATGAGCGCCCTGGTCGTGGGCCGCGACTTCGAAGGCACATCTGGTTCGTGTCGAGGCTTTTTCGAATATCAATGCTATGTTTTTCCCGAACAGATGTGGTTTCTCCGTGCCTCTCTTCTTGGCTTTCTTCAGTTCGGCTGCAAGGTCGAGAAGATATTGGATCTCTTCGGGAGTAAAATCCAGAAGCTTGAGGAAATTACGGTTTTTCAGATCAGCTGCCATATTGTGAACAATTAAAAATAAAAATCCAAAAGTAGTAAATTACCGCCTGTCATCCTCATATTCCATCGTTATCTTCGAACCATATTTTTTATCGGCAAGCTTGAAGGCTTCTGTTATGACACTCATCCTGCCTCCGTTTTTTATAAAGTCCAGGCATGCTCTTATCTTGGGTTCCATGCTGCCCTTCGAAAACTGACCTTCATTGAGATACCTGACTGTATCTTCATAATTAAGGAATTCCCTGATCTCCTGATCGGGCTTTTTGTAGTTGATGAATATATAAGGTACGTCTGTAAGTATATAAAACTCATCCGCTCCTATCTGCGTGGCCAGGAGCGAGGATGCCATATCCTTGTCGATCACCGCTTCAGCCGTGCGGATATCCCTGTTTTCATCGAGAAATACCGGAACGCCTCCGCCCCCTGCAGCAATGACGATATTCCCTTTTCTTGCAAGCTCACCGATAACAGATTCATTTATTACGCCCACCGGTGCAGGTGAAGGCACAACGCGCCTGAAGCCGTTTTCAGACTTGACTTCTTCCCTGAAGATCCAGCCTTTATCTTTTGAAAGCTTATCGGCTTCTTCCCTGCTGTAGATCTTTCCGATTCGTTTCTGCGGGTCGGAGAAAGCCGGATCGTTAATATCCACGAGCACCTGGGTGATTACGCAGATAACCTCCTTCCTGATGCCATGTTTATTAAGCACATTCCTGAACATCCTTTCAATCATGTACCCTATACCGCCCTGCGAATCTGCAACACAAACATCGATCGGCATCTGTGCAATATTATAAAGCTGTTCACCCGCATCATTCCTCATCAGTATGTTGCCCACCTGAGGTCCGTTGCCATGGGTTACTACAAGATCATAACCTTCTTCGAGAAGGAAAATCAGGTTCTCGCAGGTATCGGTTGTATTCTGTTCCTGCTCCTCGATGGTGCCTATCTGGTTGCCCCGTAAAAGTGCGTTTCCTCCAAGTGCCACAACCGCAAGCTTGTTCTTCATATGTTTATGTCATATTAAAAGATAATAAAGGTACAAATATTATCCTTCGGGTCAGGGACCGTCAGAAGGCGGTTTGTCTTCATAAAAGTCATAGCATCAGACTGAAATTAAAAAATTATACTACATTTACATAATTCACAAAAAAAGAGCTGCGTGAGATTCACCTACTTACTGTACATTGCGGCCACCATCGCAATTACGCTAAGCTCCTGCAAATCAAAGGGAGACAAATATATAGACCAGGGAGAAATCCATTTTAACATCGATTACAAAGGCACTTTTGCCTACCCGACAGAAGTTCTTCCGCATGATCTCATCGTTTCATTCAAGAACAACAAGATACTCTTTGAAATGACAGGCCTTGGAAGTTCAGGAATTATCAACCTTTCCAACCCGCAGACCGGCATCTTCGATACCTATTATAATTTCATGGGTGTTCAGAAGTACTATTATGCGGGAAAACCCGGTGAAATATTTCCGGGTTTCGAGGCGATGAACAGCATAAATATTAAGAAGACTTCCAGAACCCAGCAGATATGCGGATATGACTGCAAAAACGCAGAAGTTACATTCGCAAACGACAGGAATAAAATTTATAATATCTGGTACACAGACCAGATACAGGTCGAAAACCCGAATGCCTCCACTCCTTTCAGCCAGATAAATGGGGTACTGTTGTCGTTCTTCTTTATAATGGGCTCCTCAGAACTGCACTTCATGGCTCAGACGGTATACAACAAGGAGCTTCCCGATGAAATTTTTGAGAGGAAGCCGCATTATGTAAGAGTCTCCAAGACTGATATTGTTGAGCTTATGGATGACATGATGGAGACTGATAAGAAATGAAGCCACCATTGTCCGGCACCACCAGTCTCATTTTGTGAAAATCCTAAAATTATTACCTTTGGATTGCTATAAAAGCGATATTTGCTTTTGTCAAATAACTTAAGGCCGGCATGAACAAGGTAAAGGATGAGTCTGGTAAAAAAAATGCCTCTAAAAAAACTCCAAAAAAATCAGGATCGTTCTTCACAGATGAAAGAATAAGATTCCTTTTCGGCATACTCATAACAGGTTTTGCTTTATACCTTCTCCTGGCATGCGTTTCGTATCTGTTCTGGTGGAAAACTGACCAAAGCCTGCCGGATTCAGACATCATCTCAGGATCTGAAGTTGTTGTGAAGAACTGGTCAGGAAAAAGCGGGCATTTCCTTGCAAAAATGATCATCGCATCCGGATTTGGCCTGGGTGCATTTTTCATACCGGTAATAATTGCCACGCTGGGATTATACCTTCTCAATTTCCCGGGAATCAGGCCTGTCAGCCTAATTGCGAAATTCGCATTTGCCGCTATTATACTGTCACTCATTCTGGGCTTTGTATTCGGTCAGGCTGACTCATATCTTGTAAGCGGTCCGGGCGGTGCGCACGGATACATGATTACGCGCTGGATGAATGCGTTCATGGGAAAGACAGGCACCGGTGTTGTACTGGCTTTCATCACCTTCGCATATCTTGTTTTTGCACTTAAGGTCAAACCGGCTTCCCTGAAACCAAAGCTTCCTTCGTTGCTTAAAAAAGCTGAAGGAACCGCCGTAACAGAAGCTATTCTCGACGAGGACAATCTTGCGCCCGTTGATGATGATGAAGAATCAGGTGAGACTGAAAATGAACCTGAAGATGATGAACCTGCCGGGAAGGAGAAGATCGAGTTCGTTGTAAGAGATACCACGAAAAAACCTGAATTACCGGTTGAAGGGATATTAATTCCTCCCGTTGCCGGTAAAGGGGCGATTATTCATGATTTCGAAAATAACAATTCGCCTGAAGAGCATGAACCTGCAACTGTAAATGCTGAAGCTGTCAATTCCGGAATGAGCATCACAAAGCCCGACCAGGGGGAAACGCTCGAACCGCACGAAGTCGACAGGATAATGGAAAACTACGATCCACGCCTCGATCTTTCACATTATAAATTTCCACCTGTATCAATCCTGAAGGAGCATAAATCGTCAAGTGTTTTCGACAACAAAGAGGTATTTGAGAATAAGGAGAACATCATAAAGACCCTCGGCGACCATAAAATCGCCATCAAGAGCATATCGGCAACAATAGGACCTACAGTGACTCTGTATGAGATTGTGCCTGAAAGAGGCGTAAGGCTTGCGAGGATCAAATCGCTTGAAGATGACATTGCGCTTAATCTGTCGGCGCTTGGCATCAGGATCATTGCACCCATACCCGGCAGGGGAACGGTGGGCATCGAGGTGCCGAATAAGAATCCTGAAATGGTCTCCATGAGATCGCTGGTAACTTCAAAAGCTTTCCAGGAAACAAAGTTCGACATTGCTCTTGCACTCGGAAGGACCATAACAAACGATCCTTACATTATCGATCTTACAAAGATGCCTCACCTGCTTGTAGCCGGCGCTACCGGACAGGGTAAATCGGTAGGAATAAATGCAATCATTACATCGATCCTTTATAAGAAGCATCCTGCTGAAGTCAAGTTCGTACTTATCGATCCAAAAAGAGTTGAGCTCCCGCTCTATATGAAGATTGAAAGGCACTTCCTGGCCAAACTTCCGGATGAGGAAGATGCTATTATAACTGATACACAGAAAGTTATAAAAACCCTGAATTCCTTATGCATTGAGATGGATAACCGCCTCGAACTGCTTAAGCTGGCCCAGGCAAGGAATATCAAAGAATACAATGAAAAGTTCGTCTCAAGAAAGCTCAATCCCGAGAAAGGACATAAATACCTTCCTTACATCGTTCTCATCATAGACGAGTTTGCGGACCTGATAATGACCGCAGGCAGGGAGATTGAGGGACCGATCGGGAGGCTGGCCCAGCTTGCACGTGCCATCGGCATACACCTTATCATCTCCACACAGCGTCCGTCGGCGAACATAATAACAGGCTTCATAAAAGCCAACTTCCCGACAAGGGTCGCTTTCCGAGTGTTCTCGTCAATAGACTCCCGCACCATTCTCGACGCAACAGGCGCTGACAGGCTGGTGGGACGCGGAGATATGCTGATATCATCGGGGAACGAACCCGTGAGGGTGCAATGCGCCTTTATCGACACTCCGGAGATCGAAGAGCTTACAGAATTCATAGGCGGGCAACGGGGTTATTCAGATGCAATGCACCTGCCGGAATATGTTGATGACAATGAATCAGGTGTCATAGAAGTCGATCTCAGAAAACGCGATCCGATGTTCGAAGAAGCTGCAAAGCTCATTGTTCAGCATCAGCAGGGCTCAACTTCACTTATTCAAAGAAAACTTGGCATTGGATATAACCGCGCCGGCAGGATCATCGACCAGCTTGAAGCGGCAGGTATTGTCGGATCATTCGAAGGGAGCAAGGCCAGAGATGTTTTATGTCCCGATTTTATTGCTTTGGAACAGATTTTGAAGCAATTGGAATAAAACATACAGATGAAGATCATTTCCCTTATAAGTACATTCCTTGTTTTTCACTTAATTACAGCATCCGGACAGTCTGATCCTCAGGCTGTGAAGATACTCGATTCATTTTCTTCAAAAGCTGTTTCTGCACCGTCAGTCTCAATGAAATTCAGCCTTGTAACAGTCGATCAGGTTGAAGATTCGCGCGATACACTGAAAGGTTCTGTAGTACTCAGCGGTGATAAATACAGGCTCGAGCTTCCTGAAAACATAATATTCTTCAATGGACAGAGTTC
>JBLNAO010000066.1:0-9003 GCA_050259395.1 Chloroflexota bacterium | reverse complement strand
CCGGCTTTGAGATAAGTTGCTTCACCGTAGAGCCAGACAAGCTTATCTATGTCATTCTCAGATAGATTAATTGTGGAGCCGGTAACGATGACGTTTCCATTTTTGCTTTGAAAAAATAGGATCATGGTGCTGTAACTGATTGACCGCGCAAAGATAACATTAATATTCTTTTCAGGAATTTATTAAGCTTCTCCCTACATAAAGACTGCAGTTACACAGAGGAAATCCGGAGAAGGCACAGAGGACCACAGAGATCACCTCTCAAGTTCAACGCTTTCAACGCTTTACGCTCAACGCTTTACGCTCAACGCTTTACGCTCAACGCTTTACGCTCTACGCTTTACGCTCTACGCTCTACGCTCTACGCTTTACGCTCTACACTTTACGCTCTACGCTCTCCGCTTTACGCTTATTTCAACCCGCTTCGCTTAAGGAATGCATCCATTTCCGGATCCCTGCCACGGAATCTCCTGTAAAGCTCCTGCGGCTTTTCTGTTCCTCCCTTTTCAAGGATGTTTTTTCTGAATGAAACGGCAACATCGCGATTGAAAATTCCTTTTTCCCTGAACAGCTCGAATGCGTCGGCATCTAAGACTTCTGCCCATTTGTATCCGTAATAGCCTGCCGCATAGCCACCTCCGAAGATATGAGTAAACTGTACACTCATGTTGAGCCCGGGAACATGGGGGAATAATTCTGTTTTCGACATTGCCCGTTGTTCGAATTCTGCAACATCCAATGATGGAAATTCCGTGAGCGCATGCCATGCCATGTCGAGAAAACCGAAGCTGAGCTGCCTGTAACAGGCATAACCTTCGTTGAAGGTTGAAGAATCCTTCAGCCTGCGGATAATCTCATCCGGAATTTTTTCTCCTGTCTCGTAATGAACAGCCCAGGTGTCAAGCCAATCCTTTTCATAGGCAAAGTTCTCCATGAACTGAGAAGGCAACTCGACAAAATCCCTCGAAACGCTGGTGCCTGAAAGACTCTCGTATGTGCATTTCGTGAGCATTCCATGAAGCGAATGACCGAATTCATGAAGGAAAGTAGTGAGCTCATTGAATGTCAGAAGTGAAGGACGCGTTTTTGTCGGCGCAGTGAAATTAGCCACGATCGAGATGAAAGGCCTTATATCCCTGCCGTTATCCAATCTCTGATCCCTGTAGCTTGTCATCCATGCACCACCGTTTTTCCCTTCGCGTGGATGGTAATCAGTATAGAAAACAGCCAGGAAAGTGTCATCGCTGTCATAAACTTCAAAGGTCCTCACTTCTGAATGATATACAGGAATAGTGTCATTTTTCACGAACCTGATACCGTAAAGCCTGTTAGCAAGATCGAAAATCGCCTGTTCAACTCTTTCGAGCGGAAAAAAGGGTTTTAATATTTCATCGTCGATGTCGTATAATTTTTTCCTGAGCTTTTCTGAGAAAAATGACCAGTCCCATCTCTGAAGCTCATTGCTGCTGCCCAGTTCTGTCGCGAAGAGCCTCATATTGTCAAAATCCCTTCTTGCCGCAGCACCTGATGCATCGTATAGATCATCAAGGAATTTCCCGACTTTTTCAGGCGAGTCTGCCATCCTGTCGCCGAGGATCATCGCTGCATAGTTTACAAAACCCAGCATACGTGCAAGTTCCAGTCTCAGGGAAGCTATCTTCTTCGCATTTTCACTGTTATCGAATGCGTTTCCCCGGAAAGCGCGGGAGGAATAGGCCTTGAGCATCTTCTCCCTCAGGTCGCGTTTATCGGAATACTGCATGAATGGCACGTAACTGGGATAATGGAGCGTAAATACCCAGCCTTCGAGATTTCTTTTTCCGGCTTCGGCCTTAGCTGCTTCGACAACTCCTTCAGGCAGGCCGGCAAGATCAGTTTCCAATGTCAGATGAAGGAACCACGAATTTGTTTCGGCGAGAACATTTTCCTCAAATTTCAGCGAAAGCATTGCAAGCTCCTCTGAGATCTCCCTGAACCGCGCTCTTTCTGCATCCTTCAGGCCTGCTCCGCCAAGCATGAAGTTACGGTACTTTCTTTCAACCAGTATCCTCTGCTCTGTTGAAAGAGCTGAGCTTTCCTTGTTTTCGAATATTTTCTTAATTCGTTCGAAAAGTTTCGGATTAAGCGTTATATCGTTTGAAAATCTCGCCAGGAGAGGGGATATTTCCTGTGCAGTATTCTGGAGCGGCTTGCTTGTTTCAGCCGAATTAAGATTAAAGAGAACTGAGGTTATGCGCGAAAGCAACTGTCCGGCATTATCGAGTGCCGCCACTGTATTCACAAAAGTGGGTTGTTCAGGGTTCTCAGTTATCGCATCAATTTCTTTCCTGGCTAATCCGAGAGCTTCATTTACTGCAGGCACATAGTGTTCAGTCTTTATCTCATCGAAAGGAGGTGTGGAGAATGGTGTGTTCCATTCCTTTAAAAATGGATTTGTCATAAGAATAGTCTTTTATTCATAATCTTCTTCCGCATCTTTTCCCTCGTATTTTGAAGGGTATGGAGTATTGCCTTTTGCAGCAAACCAGAGTATCCTGTTAAGCAGATCATCATTTCCCGAGTCGACTCCATCAAACTCCGGAAGCATGCTCTTTTTTGCATAATGAAGGGCTTTTCCCGATAATGCCGAAAGGGGAGGATTGAGCTCGTCCAAGGGTATGTTTGGCGGAAGGGCATTATAAGTTGTAAGATTGATATTATCAGAGAAACACTCCTTCATCGTGTTGGCTATGGCATCCTGGACATTCATGGGAGGGAGACCCAGTATTTGTTCAATTGTCCGCACCATCGAAGGCTGTGTATAATAGTTATGGTTTACAGTTCCGAGTCGTGAATAAGGGCTTATTACGAGAGCAACTGTCCTGTAAGCCGAAACATGGTCCCATCCGTTCTGCGAGTCATCTTCCACTACAAAGATCACAGTGTTTTCCCAGAACCTGCTTCGGGAGAATGCCTCGACAATTTTGCCAAGGGCATAATCATTATCTGCCACGAAAGCTCTTGGGGTCGGGAAACCCGGTCTTGAACCATTGGTATGATCGTTCGGTAAAGCGACAATCATCAGTTCCGGAAGAGAATCACCTTCCATCTCTTCATATTTTCTGAGCTTGTTGATAAGTATATCGGCTCTCATAACATCGGGGAACTTGTGATTCCCGAAAGACGGAAATTCAGGATCAAGGATATTCCTTACAGGATCGATTGTCGTTTTGTTATAGTATTCAGTCTTTACGCCATCCCTGTAATTCCGGTAAACATCAGACCATGTGAGGTTCTGGTCCATCTGCGGGGAGGAAGCTTCACCATAGATCCTCACGGAACGCCCGTGCTTCATTGCATTGTCCCACAGAAACCCGGTCGGGGAATAAACCAGCGCATCTTCCTGGACGTGCGGATAGCTTCTGAACCAGGCTCTTACATTTTTCTCGATATAGTCTGTTACTATTGCAGCATCGGTCCACTGGTGACCTTCGGCCGAACATTTGCCGGATACGTTAAAGTTGTCGAGAAGCATGAATTCTTCTGCGAGCTTATGCGTGTTCGGAGTCACTTCCGCTCCGAAAACGCACAATCCCGGATCTCCGTTTCCCTGTTTCATGTCGCCGAGTATCTGGTCGTAGGTCCTGTTCTCCTTTATAATATAGACTACATGTTTGAACACTGAAGGTTCACCGATCCTTTCAGGCACGGGGACCGGCTTTGTTCCTGCCCGTGGTATAAGAAGCGCACCCTGTGCCCTCGACAGATCATTCACTGCGGCAACCGTGTCGGTGTATCTTTTAAGGTCCTTCCTGCCGGGATTTTTAATTACCGATATCGAGGCCATCATATGATGGGCATTATATACCTTATTCACAGAACCGGTATCGCTCATTGCAAGCCTTACGCCTTCTGCTTCAAGATTACAGACATAAAGGATTTCCCTGCCGAGAACGCTTATTGCAGAGGGGTACGCTCCCACAGGTATGAAACCTTTTATTAAACTGTTCCTGCCGCAAATAACCGGTGCGGCTTTCTTTCCCAGGCGGATTACGGCCACTGAATTATCCATGCCATTAGCCACATAAAGGGTTTTGTTATCCTGCGACAATGCCAGTCCATCGGGTGAATCGCCGAAAAATGGATTGACTTCAGGCTGCATCCTGAGGCTTATCGTTTCACTCACCTCATCGCGGTCTGTCCTTATCACGGAAACATTGTCGCTGTTTGAATTTGTAACATATACGAATCTGCCCTTGATATCTGCCACGATTTCATTCGGATGAAGTCCCACAAGAATTTCTTTCCGCACTGTGCCTGTGGAGGGATCAATCACTGCAACGCTTCCTTCCCTGGTTGCGCCGCCTGCCATTTTATTATCGACACGGGCAATTCCCCATGGTATCCCTGCAATCTCTGTGTCACCGGCCTGGGGATGTCTTCCGGCCCAGTTGGTGACATAAAGTTTCCCGGCAGCTTTTGTGATTCCGTATGGCGCCACCCCGGGATCAGCCACCCAGATTGTATCGCCCGATTCAAGATCCTGTTTAACAACCTTGTTATTACCGTTCAAAACAACATAAAGCACGTCACGCGAACCTTCCCTGTCGATAACAAGCTCGTTCGGAATTGCAGTCCTTACTCCCGGTCCGGCATTGTACTGAAACCTATTGCCGAACATTGCATTATCACCATCCCAGGAAGCCGAAAGTACGAATGAGTTCAGGTTTGACGATGCGCTCCACCACACTTCCTGCTTACCGTTCCGTTCGTGCCAGGTTATTCCGGAATATGTATTCATTATGCCTTTGAGAGTCGTGTCTGAATTAAGTTTTAATATGTATTTTATTGTATTATCTGCAGTATTTACGAAAACAACGCTGTAACGCTCTTCAATGGCAAGCCATTTCCCGTCGGGTGAAAGGACAGCGTCGAGTGAATGGTTTTCAAGATCTTCCGATCCGAAATAGATCTGTTTCCCGGCCGGTTGTATCATCCTGTTGTAGGGAAGCACGATCTGCCCGGAAGACAGTGTTGCAAAACAAACAAGTATTGCAGGCAATAATATCCTGAATTTCATATTTACTGATAAGGTTATGTTATACACATTAACCTGCAGGCTGCAGGTTTGTTTGATACTTCAAAAGAAAAAGAGGCCGACCCCCAGGTCAGCCTCTCCGATTATTTTTCAGAACGGAAGATCATCGAGCTCCGTTACATCATGCGCAGGATCGTCGAAATGAGCAGGAGGAGCGGCTATGTCGCTGCCCTGGGAAGTCTGCAATCTTTCGAGCTTCCAGGCATCGAGGTTTGTGAAGTAATTTACCTTGCCGTCGCGTTCCCATTTATTGCCCTTAATGTTGAACGTGACTTTCACCTCTCCGTTAAGATAAGATTCATTTATCAGGTCGCACTTGTCCTGCACAAGCTGGAATTTGATGTAATCGATGAATACTGCAGATCCGCCGGTTTCCTTTCTTTCGATAACAAATTCGCGCTTTTTGAATTTATCGCTTACCTGGTTGACAGGTGAGATGTCGATGACTTTTCCGGAAATTTCAAATGCCATATTATTCTTCTTCGTGGATTACAATTTTTTCTATTTTATCACCCTGCCGTATAGTGTCAATTATATCAAGACCTTCAACGACCTTTCCGAAGCAGGTGTGCTGCCTGTCGAGATGTTTGGTGTTTGTCCTGTTATGGCAGATGAAAAACTGTGAGCCGCCGGTGTTCCTTCCGGCGTGGGCCATCGAAAGCACTCCTTTGTCGTGGTACTGATTCCCGCCTGTGAGTTCACATTTGATTGTATAGCCCGGACCACCTGTGCCAACTCTTGGATCGCTCATGTCTTTCGAATACGGGTCACCACCCTGGATGACGAAATTCGGTATGACCCTGTGAAAGGCGAGTCCGTCATAATAGCCATTCTTTGCCAGCTTCACAAAATTTTCGACAGTGTTTGGGGCATCCTCCTCGAAGAAGGTAACTTTCATATTACCTTTTGATGTTTGTATTTCAGCTGTCCTCATGCTTTATTTTACGATTTCAAGCAATTCAACTTCAAATATAAGTGTGGAGTATGGTTTAATGACGTCGCCGGCACCAGTTGCTCCGTAAGCGAGGTTCTGAGGGATATACAGTTTGAAGGTCGATCCTACAGGCATAAGCTGAAGAGCTTCAGTCCAGCCGGGGATAACTCCAATGATAGGAAATTCTGCAGGTTCGCCTCTTTTTCTCGATGAATCGAATTCAGTTCCATCGATCAGGGTACCTACATAATGTACTTTCACTGTGCTTTCGGTAGTTGGTTTCAGACCCGTTCCCATTTTTACGACTTCATACTGCAGGCCGCTTGCTGTTGTTGTAACACCCTGTTTTTCCTTGTTCTTGGCAAGGAAATCTTCGTTCTGTGCTACCCAATCCTTATAGAGCTCCTTGTCGAGAACAGCTTTCTGCTCTGCCTTGAGGATTTCGCGCTGGTTGATGAACGCCATGATGAAGTTGCGTGCATCCATATCTTCCATCTGGGCTTTCCCTTGTTCGCCATCTTGCATTGCTTTCGCGACGATCATCGGATCGAGCTTAAGACTGTCCTGGGAAAGAGCATTATAGTTGACTATGCCGAATGCATAGGATAATGAATCTTCTTTGGTTTTGATTTTGACGCTGCTTACATTTTTGTTGCAAGCTCCTAGAATAAAGACAGTTACGACTGTCAGTGCAATTAGACGGCTGGTTTTCATACAATACTATTTTAGATTTAAAAAAATTTCCGCTAAGATAACACTTTGTGGGACGCGAAAAGCCTCTGTCATAATAAATTTCACTTTTTTACCGCCCTGATGATCTGTCGTTTCCCGGGAGGGCCGGGTAAAAGCCTCACATCGAATCCGGTCGCACGAAGGTTCCTTTTTACTTCCCCCTTTGCGGAATAGGTTACAAGCACTCCGCCCTGTTTTGTTACATCTGAAACTTTTGAAAAGACATCAGGGGTCCACATCTCAGGTTGCTTGTCGGGCCCGAAGGCATCGAAATAGATAAGATCATACATGCCGCTCAGGTTAATGGATGTCAGATCTCCATCAATTTTTTCCAGGGTAAAGCAGTCCGTGATCCCAATCTTAACATTCCAGGGCGATGAATGAAGGCTCGTAAAAAGAGCGTTGCTGCCGCTTCCAAGGATCGATGCATAATTCAGCGAATTAACCATGTGATCACCCAGGGGATATTTCTCAATAGTGGTATAATTGACTTTTGTGCAATTCTTCTCAGCCTCAAGCGCCGTAAGGAAGGCATTTAGCCCGGTCCCGAAGCCTATTTCAAGAATGCTCAGGCTGCTTCCGGCACAGGTTTTAAAACCTGTTTCTATAAATATGTGTTCCGATTCCTGTATTGCTCCATGCACAGAATGATAATGCTCATTCAATTCGGGAATATATATTGTATGGGAGCCATCGGAAGTTACGATTAAGCGCTGCATTGGTATTTTTTCCAAAAATTAAACAATATATTTGTGTTATTGTTAGCAATTTTTTAAACCTAATAACATAATCAATCAAACATGAAAACACAATCAAGAAGGGATTTTCTGAAAGTAACCGCTGCAGGTACTCTCGGAGCTCTTATAATTCCAGGCTGTTCCGCGGGAACGGCAAAATCGCCGATAGGCTTACAGCTTTATACGATCCGCGATTTCATGAACACAAAGGAGGACGTTTTGTCGTCACTGAAGAAACTGTCAGAGATAGGTTATAAGAATCTTGAGCTTGCCGGATACGCGGATGGTAAATTCTATGGCTTTGATCCGATGGAATTTAAGAAGATCGTCAACGATCTCGGAATGGAAGTGCTGAGCAGCCATACCAGCGTTGAAAGCGCTTCACAGGTAGGCGATGCCAAAAAGGTCGGAGACGATCATGCTGCTGTCGGTGCCAAATATGCCATACAGCCATGGGTGAATCCTCCCGACAGGACCCTCGATTTCTACAAGCGTATGGTCGAGCAGATGAATGAAGCCGGAAAGACGATGAAGAGCGTTGGGATAAAATTCGGATATCACAACCATAATTTTGAATTTACGAACCTCGAAGGAAAAATCCCTTATTTTGATATAATCATGCCCGGAACAGACAAGGAGTTTGTTACAATGGAGCTTGATCTTTTCTGGACAACCAAGGCAGGACAGGATCCGGTTGAAATATTCAAAAAGTACCCGGGCAGGTTCGAACTGCTGCATTGCAAAGACATGTACACCAAACAGGATCCCTTCTTCGATACAGTCGGCGTAACCGATTTCGCTCCAGTTGGTGAGGGTGTTCTCGACTTCAAGAGAATATTTGAAGCAAAGAAAACAGCAGGTGTTAAATGGTATGTTGTCGAACAGGACCTTACGAAAGACGGAAAACCTTTCGAAGCAGTTCAGGCAAGCATCACCAACCTTAGCAAGATGGTCTGAAAATAATATTTAAGATACGCCCCTTTTTCCGCCGGAGAAAGGGGCTTTTTTTTTTACCAGTTGTCCGATTCGTACCACGATCTGACGTCAGTGGCAATCATGCCTGCGGCAATTGCAGCTTCGAGACCGAGGTCCCCGTCTTCGAACACCTCTACATATCCAGGCTCCACATTCATCAGCTCAGCACATTTAAGAAATGTCTCGGGGTGGGGTTTGAAGTGGTTCACGTCATTTGCCGTGACAACGATATCAAAGTATTTTTTCAGACCCGTGATCTCAAGCGTTCTTTCCACAGCTTCCCTGTGTCCCCCGGTGCCAACAGCCATCGGAAGGATGCCATGATATCTTTTTACAATATCAACAACCGGTTCGATTGGTTTTACCGAATGCTGATCGCGATAAAAAAGAGTGAGCTTCTCCGAAATGATCTGGTCTGTTGTAACGCTTCCGTTGAGGTTACATTTCTTGATTATCTCGTCGGCGATCATCCAGCCCGGGCTTCCGGTGTGCTTTCTCAGGAAGGCATTATCTATTTCAGCCCCGAATTTCCTGCATGCTGCAACCCA
>JBLNAO010000065.1:0-3330 GCA_050259395.1 Chloroflexota bacterium | reverse complement strand
AGGAGAATAAAATTTCGATCTTTTCACCTGTTGCCACGGCATTGATCGGCTACAGGGTTTCCGATGAGATTGAATGGCTGGTTCCCTCGGGATTGACCAGAATAAGGATTGATGAGATCGTCTACCAGCCGGAAGCTGAAGGAGATTATGATTTATAAATCTTTGTTGTGATAACCTTCGTGTTCCCTTTTAGTTCCGGCATCGCCAGGGTGACATCTTAAAAAAATAGTTGCAAAACTATTATATTAGTTTTAACTTGCTGTTCAATGCAAATTTAAACGAGATGAAAAACCTGGCATTAGTTGTTCTCATCCTTGTTCTGTACAGTTGTGCCAATGAAAAAAATCAGTCAGTCGCAACCGTCGATGTTGAATTATCCTCCGCCCCGGAGCTGAAGAACCTGTCGGAGTTAGCAACCGACATCCGGTATATTCCGTTGGAAACCAATCCAAATTCGGTTATGAAATTTGTCAACTACCTGAAGGTGTCTGACGACAAATTTTATATCAATACCGTTCTCGAGCTTCTCTGTTTCGATAAATCCGGCAGATTCCTCTACAAGCTCGATCAGCAGGGCCGCGGGCCGAAGGAATATGTTTACCTGTCGGATTTTGACATAAACCCTGGAAAAAACCAGGTTATGGTTTTAACCCGGGGCAAATTGTTTTTCTATAATGAAACGGATACCGGATTCCGGTTCTCCAGGCAGCTTGATCTTAAAGTTCAGCCGTCTTATTGCGATTTTATCCCAAATGAGGATAACATACTTTTGTCATTTGCAACAGCATCGGGGGAGAATTTATACCAGTGTGTCGGTATCAGTCCCGAAGGCGATACACTTTTTAAGAGGCCTAACCACAACAAGTTTACAAGGGTATCCAAAGTACAAATGGGTTTCAGTATCGATAATGTGATAAACAAATCGGGTGATCTGATGCGTGTGAAGAATTTCCTGAGTGATACCATGTATACTCTTTCAAAGGATTATAAATTCACTCCCTTTATGATCCTGAATACCGGCGGCAAAGGAATTACACCTGAGTTCCTCGCGAATGTTCCCCTGCCGGATAATTCAGGCAGCAACCCTATGGCCAGATTTCTAATGCTGTCAGAGATACTCGAGGTGGACAGGTATCTTCTGCACAGGCATTATTTCCAGGGGGCAGGATCCTGGGGAGTTTATGATAAGGAGCTTGGTGAAAGCAGCATGTTCGACAGCAAAAAACTGCTCAAAGATGATATCGCGGGAGGCATAAACATCGATCCCAAATTCGCCTCCAACGGAATGTTGTATTCCTGGACCGACGCACTTACATTTAAGACATTCATGTCGGCAAATTCAACCGGAACCGAAGAATTGAAAAATACTGAAAGGGCAGCTGAATTAAAGCAGCTGGCCGCCTCCATAAAGGAAGATGATAACCATATTCTGATAGCTATTACCCCGAAGAAATAAATGCAGGTCGTGCGGGTCAGTCGCCTCACTGTTACCTTTTAGACCACCGGTATCTTAAACTGAAAAGGGAGTGGTTTGACCGATTGCAGCCTCGGCCCGATTCGTTTTATCTTTTGATGTTCAGGATGCTCGATCTCGATAGGTACTTTTTCTTCAATTGTGCTTGTCACATCAAGATGAAAAGCAGTGATATCTGAAATGCAGAACAGCCTGGACAAGTCATGGAGCTTCATGATGATTTTTTCCATAAAAGGAAGCCTGATATCACGGGGCATGATACGGTCTATCAGTATAAAAAGAAAATCCGCAGGTATTGAATGCTTCCTTGTGGCGTCGAAACCATTTTCAAGCTTTATCTCCCCTGAATTCCGCAGGTCTTCGAGCACTTCCCTGAAGTACAGGTTTATGTTTGGTTCAACCTTGAAGCCAAGATAGAAATCCACCCTCATAATTTTACCCGGAACAATTGTGGTCACCCTGTATTTAAAGGTATGAGGCTCGTCTCTCCGGTCGACATGGATGAACCAGTATGTATCAGCACGCTTGGGTTGTTTATGCAGAAGTGAATATATCACCTTGGATTCAACATCGCCGATGTTGTTCGCTTTAACAATGTAGACAAGGTTTGTTGCCATTTTCGGGACTGTAACGTCAGAGGTCAGGTCCTTTATGACTCCCAGGTATTTTTCAAGCCTGCTGAAAGTGACATACCTGTTCTTTAATTTCCTTCCGAAATACCAGCCGTACATCACAACAAAGAACAAGGATGCCAGGAGAAGGGTGAACCAGCCGCCTTTAGAGAATTTGTGCAGGTTTGCAACCAGGAAGCTTCCCTCGATCGAAAGAAAAATTATAAGAAACTGTGTTATGAGGATCTTTGTTTTCCCGATCTGCCGGAGGTAAAATGACAATAATGTGGTAGTCATTATCATTGTCAGGGTTATGGACAGTCCGTAGGCCGCTTCCATGTTTGATGACTCCCTGAAAAAAATAACTACGCCGCTGCATGCAGCCCAGAGGAACCAGTTCACGTAAGGAACATAAACCTGTCCCTTTAGCTGCGTGGGGTTTTCGATCCTGAATTTCGGCCAGAAATTAAGTGAAACGGCTTCACTTATCAGTGTGAAAGAACCGGTAATGAGAGCCTGGCTGGCGATGATGGCAGCAGCAGTCGAAATAAAAATGCCGGGTATCAGGAACCATTGAGGCATAATACCGTAAAACGGGTTGAGGCCTTGCGACGCCCCCCCGTTTTTTAAAAGCCATGCGCATTGACCGAAATAATTAAGCAGCAGGGAAACCTTCACAAAGAACCATGAGACCCTTATGTTTTTCACTCCGCAATGGCCAAGATCAGAATAAAGGGCTTCAGCTCCGGTGGTTGCAAGGAAAACTGCTCCGAGCAGCAAAAACCCTCCGGGGTATTCAGAAAGGAATTTTATAGCATAAGCAGGATTGAGGGAATTAAGGACACCGGGATTGCCGGCAAGCTGCAGGGAACCCATCACGGCAAGCATCAGGAACCATACCAGCATAACCCGTCCAAATGCTCCTCCAATGAAATTTGTACCGTAGCGCTGCATGAAAAAGAGTACTGCAAAAATCGCCAGAACAATAGTTATGACCGGTATGTCGGGTTTAAAAAGCCGGAGTCCTTCAACAGCAGAGGTTACAGTTATGGCAGGTGTGATTACGCCATCCGCCAGAAGTGCGCTTGCCCCGATCATAGTGAGAATGGCAACGGTGTTGTGTTTTCTCCTCAGAAGGGCGAAGAGTGCATAAATTCCGCCTTCTCCTTTATTATCTGCCTTCAGTGTTATGAAAACATATTTTACCGTAGTCTGGAGAGTGAGCGTCCAGAAGATGCTCGACAT
>JBLNAO010000064.1:0-4355 GCA_050259395.1 Chloroflexota bacterium | reverse complement strand
ACATTTTCGGATGAAAACGATACTAACGATGTTCCCGAAATTGCATCATGGTATGAGGATGAAGGATATAATTTTCTTGTTCTTTCCGAGCATAACGATCACCTGAAGGAAAAAAAGATCTTCAGCCATGATGAATTATCTCATCCGCCTTCCTTCCTTATGATTAGCGGGCTGGAGTTGAGCAACTCACGCCACCACCTTGCTTTCGGGATAAATTATTATATAGGCGATGAGACGTCGTTGCAGGATGGGGTTGAAAAGACCCTTGCTGCCGGTGGGATCCCGATTCTTAATCATCCTCAGAGCCCTGTGGAAAAAACAGCCGATATTTTAGCTGTAAAAGGATTAAAACATATGGAGATCGCCAATGGCGGAAGGCCGCAGCACATAGCGGCATCTGAAGTTCTTTGGGACAGTTTACTCTCCGACCCAAATGGCAGGCTGATTTATGCAGTTGGAGCCGATGACAACCACTATTCCAGGAAGAATGTCGGCAGGGCCTGGATTATGGTTAAAGCTCCGGAGCTCACAAAAGAAGCAATCATGGATAACTTCTCAAAGGGGAATTATTATGTGAGCAATGGCGTACTCCTCAATGATTATCAGGCAGATAATAAGTCAATAACAGTCAGTTCAATGAATGGAGATACAATCAGATTTATCGGAAAGTATGGTGCAGTACTTAAAACAGTTGCTGGCAAAGATGGAAAATACTCCATAAGTGGTGATGAACTGTATGTCAGGGCGAAGATCACCGGTGCAGGAAAAGCAGCCTGGACACAACCTGTATTTATTTCATCCGGAAAGTGAAGAAATGAAAGTTATACTGCTTGCACTGTACCTGTTGTCACAGGCTCTTGTACTGTTTGCCCAGGACTTCTCTTTTGTCTATCTGCCCGATATTCATCTCAGGCCTGACCCTGAGGTAAAAGCAGGCTTTGAAAATATGGTTTCGGAAGTGAACAGGCTCCATCCTGATTTCGTGCTAACCGGGGGAGATATGATCTACACCGCCAAAACAGTAAACGGGCAAAAAGCAGCCGCTCTTTTTGACTTCATGGATAATGAATTCAAACTTTTTAACATGCCCGTGAGAATGACAATGGGTAATCATGAAAATGTTGGTATCACTGCCGATAGCGGGATTGACAAAAAAAATCCTGACTGGGGCAAGCAGATGTTCGAGAGAAGATACAATAAGCGTTATTATTCTTTCACTTATGGAGGGTGGAAATTTTTTGTACTTGATGGCATCAAAATAAGGGAAAAGGAAAAAGATTATACCCAGGGCATTGATGAAGAGCAGATTGAATGGATTAGAAATGAGCTTAAGGCAACAGATCCGTCAACGCCACTTGTACTCTCGATGCATACGCCTTTCGTTAGTCCACATGATGTACTTTCAACCGATTCCGGACCCGTATGCAATGTCTGTAATTCGGTTTTGAAGATGTTCGACAGTTATAATTTAAAGATCATCTTTGAAGGACACACTCACCTTTATATGAACCTCTTTTATGAAGGGAAATATTATCTCTCAGGAGGTTCCAGTGAAATCAGCACAGATGAACCTCATCATGGTTTTTTACATGTTAAAGTGGAAAAAAATAATCCTGTGATAAGTTTCATGAGACTGGAAGGACCAGGGAATTAGTGCATTTATTCAACCAGGAGGTTAGCTGGGTATTGAGTCAGAGATCGACCAGATCATCGTCGTTGGAGACAACCGAAAACAATTCTTTCTGAAACTGTGAAGGGGTTAATTTCTTTGCTTTCCGGAACTGGCGGTTAAAGTTCGAAAGGTTTCCGAAACCGCAGCTGTAAGCGATCCCGGAAATTGATAATGATTCGTTTTTCAGCAACTTACAGGCATAATCGAGTCTTACCCCAAGAAGATACTGCTTATATGTCATTTTAAAATCCCGGTAAAAATGAGAATAAAAAGTAGAATATGACATATTTGTTATTTCCAGCAGCTGGTCTATTTGTATGTTGTTCTGGAAATTCTGGAGTATGTATTGCAGGGCTTTCTGCATCATCTCATTATCTTTCTGTATAAAGGACTCAATAGAACCGGGGCTTGAAAGATGGATGGTCTCCCTGGTTCCGGAAAATATTTTGAAAATTGACAGCAGGTTATAAAGTCTCTCCTCATGAGTCGAATTCTTCATTTTCAGGAGAATTGAAATAATCTGTTGTTTCGTTTTTCCAAAGAATGTGAATCCTCTTACCGACTCATGAAGAAATTTCCTGACACCTGCATTTTCAGGGATTTCGAAAAACTTATCTCCCAGGAAATCATAAGAAAACTGAATCACGAAAGCTCTTGCATCCTGAGAGGCATCTTCATCCGGAATCCATTGATGCGGTAGAAAAGGACCGGTAAAAACCAGGTCATTTTTCTGGAACCGGTCAACATTATCACCGACCATTCTTTTACCCTTACCTTTCTCTATCAACACCATTTCATACTCATGGTGATGGTGGAAAGGTGCGAAGGGGAAGGACTCATTATGTACTATGAATGATTTATCCTTATCCTGGTGAAGGCTAAGTTTTGCAATTTTCATATGTTGTCAATGATACTTGTTTATCGAAAGTTCCCCAAAACCCCCCGAAAAATCCGATAAATTAAAAGATTAGTACCACAAATATATTGAAAAAGCCAAATGTCCAAAGAACTATTGATGTTATTTTGAGTGAATGCCATTATTTAGATTGAAGCTTCCTCTTACAATTGGCTGTTGAAGTTGATGATCCTGGACCTCTCAACAATATTAAAGACAAATTGTGTGGCGGCCTGTCTCAGGAGAATATGTTCCTGAATTTCGATAAATTTAAATTTTAAAGCGAGATGAGAACAAACAGGAGAGGTTTTATCAGGTTAACAGGAGCAGCAGGCGCAGGACTTATTATGTGTGGGTTTAACTCATGCAGTGTGCCGGAATTCAATATGAAATTTTCGGGCTTTACAGATGGTGATATGCTTACTGGTCTCGATGGCACTGAATCTGCAGATGGACTGATTGTGCCGGTTAGGATTGAAGCTCCCAAGGGACTGAAATTTACTGTTAACGGATTAACAGCTGAATTTAACAATGGCACATATACTGCCATGGTTCCATTGAGAGAATACAGCAATACAATTGAAGCAGCCGAAAAAAAGTCCGGTAAGAAAGAAACAATAACACTTTTCAGGCTTAAAGATTATGTGGGGAAATACCGGTTCTCACTCGATGACAATATCTGGTTCCTGAAAGATATTCATGTTAATTCATCAAAATACAAATCAATTTTCGAAAATCCCTACCTGGGTTTCCTGAAGCAGGTGCATGATACTTATGGCACAAAGATCCATATCAACATTTATTATCAGTGCGATGGCTTTAACCTGTCGCAGATGACGGATAAATATAAGCCGGAATGGAAGGACAACGCAGAATGGCTTAGGCTGAGCTTCCATGCACTTCAGAACGATCCCGACATGCCATACCTTAATGCCGGGTATGACCAGGTGAAGAACGATTGCGAGCTTGTTAAGGAACAGATCAGGAGATTTGCAGGCGAAGAATTGATGGGACCTGTAACAACGCTCCACTGGGGAGAGGCAAAAGTTGAGGGTTGCCGTGCGTTGAGGGATTCTGGTTATAAAGCCCTTGCCGGTTATTTCAATCTTGATAACGGTAAACCTGTTGTCTCTTATTATTTCGATAAAGATCAAACCGAACATATCAGTAAAAGATCAATCTGGACAGATACGAAAGAAGGCATCATCTATAAAAAGATACATCTTGTTATAAACAGCCATAAAATAGATGAGATTGTGCCATTGCTCGACAAGGTGAAGCAGGATCCCATCGCTTCAGCGTTCTTGGACCTGATGATACACGAGCAGTATTTCCATAAAACCTATAAAGATTACCAGCCCGATTATAAGGAAAAAGTGATGCTCGCAATGAAATGGGCAACGGATAACGGGTACAAACCTTCATTCTTAAGTGATTGCATTTTAAGTTGATTCATTATGAAAAAAATTGTTTGCATTCTTGGCTTTATTTCCTTCTTTACAGCCTACGGACAGGATCTCAGCTTCAGTAAAAAAGGTTCTGTCTTTTATTCAGAGATGTCGAATCCCGTGAAGGGCAACCCGGCTGAATGGGCTGCTGTGAAACAGGACGTAAATGTCAGTTTTGCAAGCGATAATATAAGATATGCAAAAGAAAAAGTGCCGGTTGAGTCATTATCCGGTTCCCTAACCTTGCAAGCCTGGAAAGGGGAAAAGATCCACACCCAGATTCTGATATGGACAAAATCTGACCTCAAATCTGTTCAGGTCGTTTCCGGTCGACTGACAG
>JBLNAO010000063.1:0-7065 GCA_050259395.1 Chloroflexota bacterium | reverse complement strand
GCCTGCATAGGATGCAATACATGCGTGATTGCATGCCAGGCGGAGAATAACAGTCCCACAGTCGGGAAGGAAGAAGTGAGGCGGAACAGGATAATGCACTGGATAAAAGTGCACAGGTATTACTCTGAAAACATGGATGAACCAAAGGTTTTGTTCCAGCCTGTTTTCTGCCAGCATTGCGATGATGCTCCATGCGAGAATGTCTGCCCGGTTTCAGCCACCAATCATAGCAATGAAGGCCTGAACCAGATGGCCTATAACCGATGTGTCGGTACAAAATACTGCATGAACAACTGTCCGTACAGGGTGCGCCGTTTTAACTGGTTCAGATATACCGGAAACAAGGTGTTTGATTACAACTCTGCTTCAGATCTGGGCAAAATGGTGCTTAATCCCGATGTAACCGTCAGGGAGAGGGGAGTGGTAGAGAAGTGCACCTTCTGTGTCCAGAGGATCCAGGCTAAAAAGCTTGAGGCAAAGCTGGAAGGAAGGCCACTCAGGGACTTCGAGATAAAGCCGGCCTGCATGCAGGCTTGCCCGGCCGGGGCAATTGTTTTCGGTAATCTTAATGATGAGAACAGCCGTGTATCGCAGCTTTTCAGAGATAAGCGACGTTATGGCTTGCTCGAGCAGCTGCACACCCTGCCTTCTGTGGGGTTTCTGACAAAGGTGTGGAATGATGAAGGTGAAAAAGGAAAAAACATCTGATAAATGTATAACAGGAAAGTAAGAGGTCCGCTTGTTGAGGGCGGCAAGTCCCTGGGTCAGGTTACTGCAGATGTACTGGCACCAATGGAGACATCACCGGGTATGTGGTGGTATGCAGGTCTCGCGGTTTCCACGCTTCTGCTTCTTTACGGTGCATATGCCATTTACACTACGGTTACACTTGGTATCGGAACCTGGGGTGTCAACAACTCAGTTGCCTGGGGATGGGAAATAGTCAATTTTGTGTGGTGGATAGGTATCGGTCATGCAGGGACTGCTTTCTCGATTTTCCTGCTTATACTGAGACAGCGCTGGAGAACTTCTATCAACAGGTCAGCAGAGGCGATGACAGTTTTTGCAGTGATGTGCGCGGCCCTGTTCCCCCTGCTTCACATGGGACGCATCTGGCTTGTTTTCTTTGTTATTCCTTATCCTAACACCCGCGGTCCGTTGTGGGTAAATTTCAACTCGCCTCTTTTCTGGGACTTCACCGCAATAACAGCGTACCTTCTTATCTCAGCTTCTTTCTGGTATCTGGGGATGCTGCCTGATTTTGGTACAATCCGCGACAAAGCAGTATCGAAGGTAAAAAAGGCAGTTTACGGATTTTTTGCAATGGGCTGGACCGGCTCGAGCAGGCAATGGGTAAGGTTCGAGAACCTCGCATTCATACTTGGAGGAATCGCAGCCGTATTGGTTGTGTCAGTTCACTCGATCGTTTCAACGGACTTTGCCGTTGGGGTCGAACCAGGATGGCATTCCACCATTTTCCCTCCATTCTTCGTGGTTGGAGCCATTTTCTCGGGGTTCGCAATGGTTATGACTCTTATGGTGATGATCAGGAAGATCTACAAGCTCACAAACTACATCACAGACAACCATATGGATGCAATTGCGCGCATCCTGATATTCGTTTCGCTCATTATGGGTTCGGCTTATGCAACCGAGCTCTTCATAGCATGGTATTCGGGAAATGAATATGAAATGACGGTTCTTTTGAAGAACAGGCTTACAGGTGATTATACAATCCAGTTCTGGATAATGATCGCCTGCAATGCGATAATACCACAGCTGTTCTGGTTCAAAAAGCTAAGAAGGAACTGGGTTGCGCTGCTGCTTATCTCGCTTGCAATAAACGTGGGGATGTGGTTTGAAAGGTACAATATCGTGGTGCCCCCGCTCAGCCAGGATTTCCTCCCTGCAAACTGGACCACCTACAAGGCAACCTACATCGATGTCGGAGTCTACCTCGGTACTGTAGGTTTGTTCATGACCGGGGTGCTGCTTTTCATGCGCTACATCCCGATGATGGCAATAAGCGAGCTCAAGGGTGTGGTGAATATTGGCAAAAAGAAATCGGATTGACATGGCACAGATCTATAAAATAGGAGTTTTTGACAGCGAGGAACGGTTCATATCCTCGCTGAGAGCTTTGAAAGACAATAACATACCTGTATGGGATGTGTTCACTCCATATCCGATCCATGAAGTTTTTCATCTCCTCCATAGAAAATCACGGCTGCCTCTTGCCGCATATTTCTTCGGACTTTTCGGAATAGCTGCCACCCTCGGATTCCTGTATTACACCTCCGTGATAAACTGGCCCATTGTTTACGGTGGAAAACCTTTCAATTCATTCCCCTCCTTCGTTGTGGTCACCCTGGTTATTACAATTCTGACGGTAACGATTTTGAGCCTTGGGTTTTTCTCCGCACGTTCGAAAATGGTACCGGGCAGGGATAACACTATTTTCGAGCCGCGTGCAACAGACGACAAGTTCGTGATCGTTGTGGAAGGAGTTGCAGATGAGGCAGTGAGAATAATGAAAGATGGCGGAGCTCTTGAAGTCACAGAAAAAGAATTTGAAAAAGTACTTGCATGAGGAAGGTAATAATCATATTAGCCCTGAGCGTGCTTGCAGGATGCGACAGGCAGAGAAACAATCCGGGATGGGACTACTTTCCTGATATGTTCTACTCGACTGCTTACGAAACCTATTCTGTAAACCCGAACTTTGAAGACGGGAAGACAATGAGGACTCCTGTTGAGGGTACCGTTTCAAGAGACAATATGCCATTCGAATATAACACAACCCCTGAATCGAGGTTAAAGGCAGGGGATGAGCTTGTGAATCCTTTCGCACCTGAACAGCCAAATATTGAAAGGGGACAAAAGGCATTTGTCATTTACTGCCAGCAGTGCCATGGTGCAGCCGGAGCCGGAGATGGTTATCTCTTTACGTCAGGATTGTACCCGATGAAACCCAGGCCCCTGGCAGGTGATGCCGCGGCCCCATTAAGGGATGGAGAAATCTATCACACTATCACGCTCGGATTTGGCTCCATGGGTCCGCATAGTTCACTTGTAAGGCCCGACGACAGGTGGAAAATAGTACTTTACATAAGGCAGCTTCAGCAGAACACAAGATAAAAAACAACTAAGAGCATGAAGGAGAAATTACAGATTTCGGGAGGTTTCAGAATCGCATGCCTTGTTCTTGCCACAATTGGGGTGATCTGTTTTATTCTTGGCTTGCGAACCGACCCTGAAGCAACCTGGGGCGCATACCTTGTTGCTGCATATTATTTCATCGAGCTTGCCGTAGGGGCAGCATTCTTCCTGGCCATACAATACATCTCACAGTCGGGATGGTCTTCAGCCTTCAGGAGGATTCCCGAGGCAATGATGGCATGGATACCATTGGCAGCCGTCTTCTTCCTTCTGCTTTATTTCGGGATGAATAATCTCTATCACTGGTCTCATGAAGATGTGGTAGCCGGTGACCCTCTACTGCAGCATAAATCAGCTTTCCTGAATGTGCCGTTCTTCTTTGCCAGGATGGCATTCAGTTTTCTTTTGTGGACAATACTGTTTTTAATAATCCGAAAACTTTCTTTGCGCGAGGACTCTCTCGATCCTTCAGATCATGAGGGCATTCTTGCGATCTTTCACAGATCGGAGATGTATGCAAGGATACTTATTTTTGTCCTGGCACTTACTTTCTCTATCGCAGCTTTCGACTGGGTAATGTCGCTTCAGGCTCACTGGTTCAGCAGCATCTTTGCATTCAAGGATTTCATTGCAGCTTTCCTGCATGGCACATCGGTGATCACCCTGATCGTTTTCATCCTTTACAGGCTGGGTTATTTTCCCTTCCTGAATGAATTTCATCTTCACGACTTTGCCAGGTATATTTTCATCCTTTGCATTATATGGGGTTACCTGTGGTTTGCCCAGTTCATAATCATGTGGTATGGCAACATACCCGAGGAAACCCAGTTTTATTTCTACCGCTGGCAGGGTGGCTGGAAGGTTTTATTCTGGCTGCAGATAGCATTGAACTGGGGTGTGCCCTTCATGGTGCTGCTTCCGGTAGCACCCAGCAGGAAACTGAATGTGATCATGGGTGTCATCCTTGTTCTTATGGTCGGCCAGTATATCGACATCTATGTTGAGGTGATGCCGGCAGTAACCGGTGAACTCATCTTTGGATGGATTGAAGCAGGAATATTCCTGGGATTCGCCGGACTTTTTGCACTGACAGTTGCTACTGCTCTCTCCAAAGCAGGATTGATTGCAAGGAATCATCCTTATCTCGAGGAGAGCCTCAGCCACCAGTTTGATTAATCAAAGTCGCAAAGCGGCAAAACCCGGGCGTCTGGCGTCTTACCGGGAAATCTTCAGGTCTTAGCGGAAAAAATTATATGATCCTGTCCGAAATCAGCAGCGCAATTATAACCAGGAAATAAGAATCAAGCATTATCGAATAACCAGTTATAGTTTTTCCTGTGCTTTTTCCGGCAGGCAATTGTATGAAGCTTATAACCAGGACTAAAGAAGCCAGCAAAAGGCCCGCAGCAATTAATCTGTTCTGAATTGCACCGAAGTACCAGAGGCCACCTGCAACAATTACCGAAGCTATTATCCACATAAAGATGAGAATGCTTATTGTTTTCCTCGACATGATGGAGGTAAGGCTGGGAAACCCCGCAGACGAATATTCTTCGCCGTACTTCAGGATAAAAAGCCAGAAATGTGGTATCTGTCCGATAAAAAACAACAGCTGTACTATCAGAATGGTTTTATCCGGGAAAGGGCCTCCGGCCGCTGTCCAGCCAATAAGCGGGGGAAGGGCTCCCGTAAGTGCACCCGGGATTACAGCATAGGCCGTGACACTTTTCAGATATGTGTACACCCCGTTATACCAGACAATTGTAAAAAAGCTAATGATCAGGGCAGTCACGCTTCCTGTTGCAAGAATAAGAAGGCTTCCTGCAATCAATGCCGCAAGAAATAGGGATAAGGCCCTTGAACGGGTGACCCTGCCTGTCGGAAGAGGCCTTTCATGAGTTCGTTCCATGAGGCGGTCGGTAGCGACTTCCTGCAGCTGGTTAAGGATTGAAGCCGAAACTGCAAGAAGTAGTATCCCGGCAGTCACGAACAGCAGTTCACGCGTTAGATGAGGATTGAAAATAAAATAGCCGGTAAAACCAGTCAGGCTCACCGGCAGCATAATTTTTATCTTACTGAGTTCCAGGTATTGTCTGAAAGTATCTCCGCTCCTACTGTCCATTTAGGGTTTTCAGGAATTCAATGATCTTTGCTATGTCCTCGTCTGTAACCATTCCTTTGTAGCTTTGCATCTGTCCTTCGGGGAAACCCTGGACGATCTCAACATTAGGCTCATAGATGGATCTCGTTATATATGCTTCATCAGCCGTAACTGTTGCAGCCTGGCCATTTTTCATTACAGTCTGCTCGTGCCCGAAGAGGCCTTTGAAGCTGGGCCCGACGATCTTCGTACCATCGGTCGAATGGCAGGCAATGCATCCCTGTGCTTTCACTATTGCTTCTCCGGCTGCGCCTGGCTTAGCCGCTCCCGCCGCAGTATCTGCAACCATCGTGCTGTCGCCGTACCATTTATCATATTCATCTTTAGGCAAAACCCTTACCTTGGAATTCATGTATGAATGCCTGAGACCGCAGTATTCGGAACAAAAGAGATCATACTCGCCTTCCCTGTCGGATCTGAACCAGAGAAACTTCTCCCTTCCCGGCACCATATCTGACTTGATCCTGAACTCGGGAATGAATATACTGTGAAGTACATCCATTGAAGTGAGCTTCACGTTAACAGGCTCATTCACAGGCACCACCAGGTCGGGACTCTGCTTGCCGTTCTCATACAGGAAGGTAAAGCTCCACATGCGTGCAACACTTGTTATTTTCAAAGCTCCTTCGGGGGCTTTGTTCATCGGCGTATAGCCTTCCCAACCGTAATAGAACATTACGAGGGCTATTAAAACCGGGATAACCGTCCATGTTATTTCCAGGGCTGTGCTGCCATGGATCTGTTCGGCTTTCGCATGTTTTTTCCGGTTGTACTTGTACATGAAGTATAACATTGCACCGGAAAGGAATACGATGAAAGCAATTGCGACCCATAGCATTAGGTTGAACGATGCATTGAACGTCGTCACGTAGTTGGAAGCATCAAAGCCTGATGGAGAGTACATATTATCTGAAAATATAATCTGTTATGGTTCCGAGAATTACAAATCCCACAAGTACCGCGACACCTATTGTCAGTGCTGTGAACATTCTGCTTTCAAGCTTCAGGTGCATGAAAATACGCAAAACGAACGATGACTTTATCACAGCAATGAACAGGGCAATGAATACTGTCAGAGCGCCCAGGTGAATGCTTGTCAGCCCCACTGAGACAAGTGTAAGTGTAATCAGAACTGCCAGTACCTTCAGGAAAGTACTGTAAGGGATGATATGGTTGTTTTCATTTTCCATTTCTCTCGCATTTTATGTTATCAGGTAGAAAAGCGGGAACAGGAAGATCCAGATGAGGTCGACAAGATGCCAGTAAAGCCCGGCGTTTTCGTGGACAACAAAATCATCATGCTTCACCTCATTCTTTATGATGTAAACAAATACAAAGCCTATGAAAGTCAACCCGATAATAATGTGAAGCGCATGAACCCCCGTCATAAAATAATACAAACCGTAAAACAGAACGTCACCGTAACCCCGCTGCCGCAGGATTTCAGATCCGGGATAAATACCTTCCCTGATATGGTGACCCCATTCAAAATATTTATTCACTAGGAAAACCAAACCGGCAATGATGGTTATGGTCAAAAAAGTCAGGGCCAGTTTCTTGTTTTTCAGCTGAATGGCGGTTATGGACATGGCAACCGTTGCGCTGCTGATCAGCAGGATGATAGTGTTAATTGTGCCGATGGTAGTGTTAAGCTCTTCGGCAGCAAGGTGGAATGCTTCTGAGTTCCTGTACCTGTAGACCGAATAGACTACAAACAAGGCTCCGAAGAGAAGCATCTCCGTATA
>JBLNAO010000062.1:0-5396 GCA_050259395.1 Chloroflexota bacterium | reverse complement strand
CGCTGTTGATCATGAAATTGCCGCGGAAGAAGATCCCGGGCTTATCCAGATTCTTGCCTGATGACCTGAGGTTGTAAACAAATTTTTCATCCATCGGCAGGCTGAACGCCTTCCAGTTCATGAGTGTCATCCCGTTGAGAGTTACCCTGTCGGTAATACCTTTGCGGTCGATCATGAACTGCGCGAAATTGATCCTGCCCATCCCCTCGACAAGAATATCCAGAACTGGTGTTTTAACGTTGCTCTCAGGTATTTCAATAGTATTGATTCCTTCCCTCCTGTCGAGTTTGCCAATGTATTTCCCGTTGAGGAATACGATAGCATAATCATGCAGGTCTGTAACAGTCAGCCTGCCTTTCTTATGACCGATGAGCTCGGTGCGGTAAAGCATGAATCCATAATCCTGACCGTAGGCTTCAAATGGTTTTGGCTGAACCGAGTTCACCGGTTCAGGCAGATTATCCCAGAAAGATGTGAAAGGCTGCGCCCCAAAAGCTGTCAGCTCTATTGCAGGGGCCGGGTTGGGGATTTCCGGAAGCTTTTGTTTTTTGGGAAGATAAGATTCAAGGAGCTTTCTCAGTGCAAAATATTTGGGTGTGGGTTGCCCTTGTTCGTTTATAGGGGCATCGTAATCATAGCTCGTTATATCTGGCTCGTAACCTTTTCCACCTGAGTTTGCACCGGCAGTGTATCCGAAATTTGTGCCTCCGTGGATAACGTAGAAATTGAATGATTTTTTGTTATCCATAAGGAATTTCACCTCCTTCAAAAGGCCGGCAGTATCGGGCTTTGCCCATTTCTCACCCCAGTGTGTCAACCATCCCGGATAAGTCTCGCTGCTGAACACTGGTACGCCGGGATTCATTTTTGCAGCCAGTTCAAAATCTCCCGGATCGCTGCCGGAGTCGAGCCCGACTGCGCTACCGGACAATGATCCTGCTTCAAGCATATATGTTGTGGGACCATCGCCTGTGAAAGTGGGAACATCTATGCCATTCTGCTTCCAGACTTCACGAAGCCGTGTCATATAATTTCTGTCATTGCCATAGCTTCCATATTCGTTTTCCACCTGTATCATAAGCAACGGACCTCCGTTCGTCACCTGGAAAGGTTTAAGCTCCTGTGCGAGGCGTGCAATATATTTTTCGGCAGCAGCCATGTACCGCGGGTCCATGCACCTGAATTTTATATCGGGGATCCGAAGAAGGTAAGGTGGGATGCCTCCAAGTTCCCATTCGGCGCAGACATATGGGCCGGGCCTGACTATCAGCCACATGCCTTCTTCCTGTACCAGCCTGAAGAATTCAGCTATATTATGGTTTCCGGTTTCAAAATCGTATACGCCTTCCTGCGATTCATGATAGTTCCAGAAAAGATAGACCGAGATTGTGTTACACCCCATTGCTTTGGCCATCTGTATCCTGTGCTTCCAGTATTCTGCAGGAATTCTTGCCGGATGCATCTCACCGCTGATGATCTGGTAAGAGTTCCCGTCAAGAAGGAATTCGGTTTCTCCGAGTGTGAATGTATGTTTAGCTTTCTGAGCTCCCGCAGGAATGATCGATGTCAGCAGAAGTACATATAAAATTGTCAGTTTTAGTCTTAAGGTCATATTTTGCAATTTTTAAATTTCATTTCACCACGGAGTTACACGGAGTAATTCACGGATTTTTTTCTTCATGCCCTGAGCCCTGTGCCCTGAGCGGTGCTTTACGCTTTACGCTTTATGCTTTTACACTCTTCCCATCAGATCGCCTGGAAGCTGTGCAGCTTCTGATAAAAGCCATCCTTTTTCCCGATCAGTTCCAGATGAGTCCCGGTTTCAACAATCCTGCCTTCATCAAGTACAACAATTACATCCGCATGCTGGATTGTTGAAAGCCTGTGTGCAATCACAAGTGAAGTCCTGTTTTTCATAAGTTTCAGAATTGCATCCTGGACAAGCCTTTCAGATTCGGTATCGAGGGCTGAGGTGGCTTCATCGAGCACAAGTATGGGAGGATTGGCCATAATTGCCCGTGCAATGCTCACTCTCTGCCGCTGTCCACCGCTCAGCTTGTTTCCGCCTTCACCGACTGAATTCTCATAACCTTTTTCAGTTTCGAGGATGAAATCATGGGCATTGGCGATTCTGGCAGCGCTCTCAACTTTTTCCTTGTCAGGATCATCCACACCGAAAGCGATATTTTCTGTGAAAGTGGTATTGAAAAGTATCGGGTGCTGACTTACAATGCCCATCAGATCCCGAAGGTCCCTGATCCGGAGTTCGCGTATGTCAATTCCATCGATAAGCACCCTTCCTTTATCCACATCTATGAACCGGGGCAGAAGATCCGCGAGGGTGGATTTGCCGGCGCCGGATTTCCCGACGATCGCAACAGTCTGTCCCTTTTTAATTTTAAGGTTAATATCTTTCAGTACAGGTTCATTATTGTAAGCATACCAAACACCCTGAAATTCAATTTCTTGCCTGAACTCGGTTATAGAGATGGGATTTTCTTTCTGGGATATCGTCTCTTCCGCCTCCAGGATCTGGTCAATCCTGTCAACTGATGCCATACCTTTTTGTATGCTAAACCATGCCGTTGAAATATTCTTGGCAGGTTGAAGGATCTGAGAGAAAACAACAAGGAAGGCAATCAGGCTTTCAGAAGTTAGCCCGGCCCGTCCGTTCAGAGCCAGCAGCCCTCCGACATACAGCAGGATCATCACAACACCGGTCCCCAGGAATTCACTCAGTGGAGTCGCGAGATAGGCTTTCCTGGTAACGCGCTTGAAAACTTTTGCATAATCCTCGTTGCTGGCCGCAAATTGCTTCTTCATCTTATCCTGGGCATTGAAGCCTTTTATGATCCGCAATCCGGAAAGAGTTTCCTCCACCACCGACAACAGCTTTCCGAGGTGTTGCTGTCCTACAAGCGATGAAGTCCTGAGAGTACGGCTTACCCTGCCGATAAGCCATCCGCTTACCGGAAGAAGAAACAAGGCGATGAGGCTCAGTGTGTAGCTTGTAAGAAAAAGGTAAACGACGAAGATAAGTATTGTTACAGGATCTCTGAAGATCATTGTAAGTGAAGCCATTACAGATACTTCAATCTCCTGAACATCATTCGAGACACGCGTCAATATGTCTCCCTTTCTGGAAGCAGTGAAGTAGGATAATGGAAGACGGAGTATTTTGTGATAGAGCATTCTCCTGAGGTCGCGGACCGTGCTTGCCCGTATGAATGCCATGCTGTTGTTAGCCATGAAAATGAAGCCATTTTTAAGGAAACTGGCTCCGACAAACATAAAGCTTACCAGAAGAAGCGCCTGTTCCTTGCCGTTCTTATCAATAAAACTTGATATGTACCAGGTGAAGTAATCGGTTAAATAGTCGATTGAAAATTTAAAAGCGCCGGGATCCTCCACGGCTTCCACCATGTTAAAAAGAATCTTTATAAAAGGTATTATGAGAGTGTATGAGAACAGGGCAAAAAAAGCTCCAAGTATATTATACAGTATATTCCTTGCAGCTGACCATCTGTATGGCCTCAGGTATTTCAGCAAAAGCCGGACTTTCTCCATTATTATGTGTACGGGAAATTAGTAACCAGTGTAATTAAAAGGATTTATTGATCTCAGCTCCTCTTTCACTTCAGGCCGTATCTCGAGGCTATCGATGAATGAGCTTATAGCCTCCCGGGTTATTTTCTGGTTTGTCCTGGTTAGTTCGAGCAGAGCTTCGTATGGTTTGGGATAACCTTCCCGCCTGAGCACAGTTTGTATGCCTTCTGCAATAACGGCCCAGTTGCTGTCGAGATCTGTATTTATTTTCTCGTTGTTTACAATAAGCTTGTTGAGCCCTTTCAGCAGCGAGTTGAAGGCAAGAATCGAATGTCCGACAGGGATCCCGATGTTTCTCAGTACCGTTGAATCGGTGAGATCGCGCTGTAACCGTGAGACCGGCAACTTCATCGACAGGTGCTCGAATACGGCATTTGCATAACCAAGGTTGCCTTCAGCATTCTCGAAATCGATAGGATTTACCTTATGCGGCATTGCAGATGATCCTATTTCACCCTTTTTGATCTTCTGCCTGAAATAATCAAGTGAAATGTAGGTCCATACATCCCTTGCCAGGTCCGTAAGTATGACGTTGATCCTCCGCATGTTATCAAAGAGAGCGGCAAGATTATCGTAATGTTCTATCTGGGTGGTCGGATGAGAGCGTACAAGTCCAAGCTCTTCGTTCACGAAATTATTCGCAAAGCTGATCCAGTCAATCTCGGGATATGCGACTTTATGCGCGTTGAAATTTCCTGTTGCCCCTCCGAATTTGGCTGAATATGGAATCTGTCCGAAATATTTCATCTGGCCATCGATCCGCGCAATGAAAACATCAAATTCTTTTCCTAATCTTGTCGGAGATGCGGGCTGACCGTGCGTGCGGGCAAGCATCGGTATATCCTTCCATTCCTCCGCAAAGCTGGCAAGCGTTTCTCTCAGTTCATAAAGAATAGGAAAATAGACATTGATCATTGCATCCTTCATGGAAAGAGGGATTGCAGTATTATTGATGTCCTGCGAAGTAAGTCCGAAATGAATGAATTCTCCCCACTTTCCCCAACCAAGCTGAAAAAACTTTTCCTTAAGGAAGTATTCCACAGCCTTGACATCGTGATTCGTGATTTTTTCACGTTCCTTAATCCTCTCGGCTGAGGCTACGTCGAAATCCTCGTATATGGCCCGCAGTGTCTTATAATTCTCCTTTTTGAAATCAGCAAGCTGGGGAAGCGGAATATCACAAAGTGCAATGAAATATTCAATTTCCACCATGAGCCTGTACCTGATCAGTCCGAATTCGGAAAAATACAGATCAAGTTCATCAACTTTCTGCCTGTATCTTCCATCAAGCGGAGATATGGCTGTGAGAAAATTTAATTCCATTATCAGTAATCAGATTGAGCGTTGTGTTGTTAAACTATTAGCACAAATGTAGTATTTTAGATGTTGAAATAAAAAACATGCACAAGATCAGAATTTCAGCCGTAAAATACGCAAACACCTACCCTTTTATTTATGGTCTCCATGAAAGCGGATTCGGTGAAAAAGCAATCATCGAAACCGATCACCCTGCAGATTGCGCGGAAAAGCTGATTTCAGGAAAGGCAGATCTCGGGCTGATGCCTGCCGGAGCACTTCCACTCCTGAAAGAATATTACATTGTGAGTGATTTCTGTATAGGGGCGAATGGCAATGTCAGAACCGTTATGCTCCTCAGCAATTCCCCATTCGAAGACATCAATACCGTGTACCTCGATTACAGGTCGCGTTCTTCCGTCAAACTGGTGAAGGTGCTCGCTGCGAATTTCTGGAAAAAGAATTTCAGGTGGGCAGACACCTCGAAAGGATTC
>JBLNAO010000061.1:0-13039 GCA_050259395.1 Chloroflexota bacterium | reverse complement strand
ATTCCTGGTCGCAGTGGCAACCGGGATGATTTTGTTCTTCACAAACTGACTTTCCATATCAGGTGTGACCTTCGCTCTTGGGGCGTAAAGAATTTTATTTTAAATTGCCGTACTTTCATCCTTATCCCGAAATAATGTATTTATAAATTGATAATCAATAGTTAAAACTTTCCATAGATTATGAAATCAGAATTGAAAAAGGACTGCAGGTGGTCGTTGGTTGTACCAACCAGCATGGGTATCAGGATAACCCCGGTCAATGGTCAGCCGGTGCATAGCAGCGATACGTTTTACATCCAGGCCACCAGTGCCGAATCCAATGTTGCCACAATCCCGGCTTATCTTGGGCTTCCTGTTAAAGTGCTGACAACATTTGTAAAAGACAGTCCAATAGCCAGGCTAATCAAGGACAATCTGGCAGGTCGTCATATAGCATGGGAAGGCCCGGAAGTTGAGCAGGGTGGCCCATGGGGTTACCGTCATCAGTTCAACATCGCCGACAGCGGTTATGGGTCACGCGGTCCCAGGGTGCACAATGACAGGGCAGGGGAGGTCGGAAGAACGCTCAACATCACGGATTTTGATCTCGAAAGGCTTTTCGGGAAGGAAGGGGTACAGATACTTCATCTCTCAGGGCTGATTGCAGCTCTTTCGAGTGAGACGACAACATTCTGCCTCGAGCTTGCACGTGCTGCAAAAAAATACGGAACCCTTATCTCATTCGACCTTAATCACCGGGCTTCATTCTGGAAAGGCCGTGAAAAGGAGCTTTCTTCAAGCTTTAAGGAGATGGCCGGCATCTCAGATATTCTTGTCGGCAACGAGGAAGATTTTCAATTGTGCCTTGGAGTCCAGGGGCCTGAAGCCGGAGGGAAGGACCTTAGTTCGAAGATCGGCAGTTTTAAGGAAATGATAAGCAGGGTCAGGAAAGCATTTCCGCATACTTCTGTATTTGCAACTACCCTGAGGCAGGTCATCAGCACCAATGAACATCTCTGGGGTGCCATCATGCTTGAAGGGGAGAACTGGTATGTAGCTGAACCAAGGGAGATCCAGGTTCTCGACCGGATTGGCGGCGGAGACGGCTTCGTTGGCGGGTTGCTTTACGGGATATTAAAGGGCTGGGAATCCGAGAAATGGATGCAGTTTGGCTGGGCTACCGGCGCGCTTGCAACTACCTCGCTGAATGATTACGCACTTCCGGCTGACGAAGAGCAGGTCTGGAGCATCTGGAAGGGGAATGCAAGGGTAAAAAGATAATTACGCAGTCTTCCTGTACCTCCACACCGCGAGCGAGCTGAAGACTACGGCTATAAGGACGAGCGAATAAACTTCATGTGAGATATCCGCCAGCCCCGATCCTTTAAGCATCACCATCCTGTTTATCTTTATAAGGTATGCGACAGGATTTATCAGGTCAAAATCCTGTGCCCACTGCGGCATGCTCTCCATTGGCGTGAATATGCCGCTCATCAGGATAAACACAATCATGAAAAAGAAGGCAACAAACATGTACTGTTGCTGCGTTGATGAAAATGTAGAGATAAACAGTGCAAGAGCCAGGACGGAAACAAGAAAGATGGATGCACACAGAAACATGATTAAAATGCTTCCTTCGAAAGGAATATTGAACGCGAGCTTCCCGATTGAAAGACCAAGTGCTAGGTCGACAAGCCCGATGAGGAGGAAAGGTATCATCTTGGCTGCAATGAACTGGTATTTTCTTACAGGCGTCACGTTGATCTGCTCGATTGTGCCAATTTCCTTTTCCCTTACCATGTTAAGGCCTGCAAGAAGAAATCCTATGGCAGTGACGAGAATCACAAGGATTCCCGGAAGCATGAAAAATTTGTAGTTAAGATTCTCATTGAACCAGAATCTGTTTGTTATACCGACCCTTACCGGCATTGATCCCGCGTTGAGGGCAGCATTCCCACCCGGAATTTCTAAGTTGTAATCGCGAATAACACCTCCAAGATATGCCCATGTAATCTCTGCATTGGATGCATTCACCGCATCGATCGAAGCCATTATGCCGGTTGTTTCACCGTTCATAATATCCTTCCCGAAACCTGAAGGAATCTCAAGTATGACACTGCTCTTGTTGCCGTGAAGCATGTTGTTTGCCTCCTTTTCTGAAAGAGCATGGTATTTGACATTGAAGAACTCCGATCCGTCGAGCTTACTGATCAGACTCCGCGATTCTGGGGTCATATCCCTGTCTATTACCGTGATTATTACATTCTTGAGTTCAAATGTTACAGCCGGAACAAGGATAAGCATCTGAACCAGCGGAACGGCAAAGATCGCCTTCGAAATGAATTTGTTCCTGAATATCTGGAGGAACTCTTTACGTATCAGAAACAAGATCGTTCTCATTTAAATTAATTTTTCATTTACCGGCCTCACCCCCTCGCTCCCTCTCCCGGAGTGAGAAGGGGAAGTGATCCCGGAATTTGTTTTTATTCTGTTCTAAAGCCCCTCCCACCCAGGGGGAGGGGTTGGGGAGAGGTCTTCAGGACGCATTACTCCAGCCTTATCTTAAATTTCTTCACACTCAATGCTATAAAAAGAACAGTCATTGCTATCAGTATTGATGTTTCTTTCCAGACAAAAAGAAATCCTGTTCCCTTCACCATGATGCTCTTGATTATCGTTATGAAATACCGTGGCGGAAGGATCATGCTTACATAATCATATATCTTCGGCATGTTCTCTATGGGAAAAATAAATCCCGAAAGCAGGATGGTCGGCAGCATAAGCCCGATAAGCGAAATGAAAATTGCCTGCTGCATGCTCGACGATACTGTCGATATCAATATCCCGAGCGAAAGGCTCATCATTATATAAAGCATGCTCTCAAGAAGCAGCAGAATGATGCTTCCCCTTACAGGCAATTTGAAGACGAACCATGAAAGGACCAGTATCAGCACAACATTTACTAATGAAAGTAGGAAGTAAGGCATCACCTTGCCTAATATGATCTGGATAGGCCGTAAAGGTGATACAAGCAGCACTTCCATTGTACCGAATTCTTTTTCACGTGTTATAGTCACTGACGTCATCAGTGCGCATATCAATATCAGGATCAAAGTGATAACACCCGGGACGAACATGAAATGGCTTCTGAGCTCAGGATTGTAAATCATTCTGACCTCAGGTTTTACAGATATGGGAATCGTGTTCTGAGGCTGCAGCTCTGCTGTGAAATCATTAACAATTGCCATCGCATAATTGGTTACAAGCGTAGCCGTGTTTGGTTCAGAGCCATCAGCAATGATCATCAGCGGTGCAGAACCTTCGCGCTGGAGCCTGCTCCCGAAATCTTCGCCGAAAACCAGTATCGCCTTTGTTTTGCCCTTTTTGAAAGTGGTCTCGATATCCTCATACCTGAATAATTCACCTGTATTGCTGAAGAATTCTGAAGAGAAGATCTTGTCAGTCAGACGTTCAGTCATTTCATCGTGCGACAGGTCCAGAACGGCGACACCGGCATTTTTGATATCCATGCTTATCGCATAGCCGAAGATGAGGATCTGGGCTATAGGTATCCCAAACAGGATGAACAATGTTCTGTAATCCCGGAAGATGTGCTGGAACTCTTTTTTTACAAATCCCATGAATCGTCTCATAATCTTTCATTTACCGATTACCGATCACCGATTACCGATCACCTTTCTGTCCGGTCTGGTTATCATTATAAACACATCTTCGATCGATGCTGCAGAATACTTCATCTTGAGATTAGCCGGTGTATCGAGGGCCACTATCCTGCCTTCGTTCATTATTGAGATCCTGTCGCAGTATTCCGCTTCATCCATGTAATGCGTCGTTACAAAAACAGTGATGCCGGTCGAAGCAGCTTCATAAATCATCTCCCAGAATTGTCTCCGGGTGAACGGATCAACTCCTCCGGTAGGCTCATCAAGAAAAACAATGCGTGGTTCATGAATTATAGCGACCGAAAATGCAAGCTTCTGCTTCAGCCCGAGTGGCAATGATGCAATTATGCTGTTGCTGAACCTGTGAAAATCAAGGCGGTCAAGCAGCTGGCCTGTTCTTTTTGTTATCTGCTCCCTGCTCAACCCGTAGATTCCTCCGTACAATGCAATATTTTCTTTTACGGTCAGATCCTCATAGAGTGAAAATTTCTGGCACATGTACCCGATGCTTCTTTTTATGTTTTCGGGCTCTTTTCCTGCATCGAATCCTGCAACCATCACTTTCCCTGAGGTGGGGGAAGAGAGTCCCGATAATATTCTTATCGCCGTAGTCTTGCCTGCCCCGTTTGCTCCGAGGAAGCCGAAAATCTCACCTTCGTAAACCTCGAAATTCAGGTCCTCATTCGCGGTGAAGCTGCCGAATTTTTTGTAAAGATTTCTTACCGATATTACAGGTGTGTCAGTCATTTCAGCATCACTTGATTATTTTTCCATTAATTCCAGGAACCTGTCCTCGATGCCTGCTTCCTCCTCCGCTATCGTGACATTATTAAGTCCGGCACCCTTTAGATGGTCATGAATTGAATCTTCAACTGCGTCTTTTTTTAAAGTGATGTGAACCGAATCGCCGAAAGGGAAAGCGGTGATTGTTTCCGGGTAGCTTCTTAATGCCAGGAGAAGCCTGTATTTTTCAGGTGATCTTACGACAAACATCTTTCGAGTGAAGCCTTCCCTGACCTTCTGCGGAGTATCAACAGAGAGAATGTTCCCGTTCTGGATGAGCGCAACCCTGTCGCAACGCATTGCTTCATCCATGTAAGGCGTTGATACAATTATCGTTATGTTATGACTTTTCAGTCTCGAGAGCATTGTCCAGAATTCAGATCTCGATACTGCATCAACCCCAGTAGTGGGTTCATCAAGCACCAGTAATGCCGGTTTATGGATCAGGGCGCACGAAAGCGCCAGTTTCTGCTTCATGCCGCCTGAAAGTTTACCTGCGAGTCTCTTCCTGAATGGCTCTATATGAGCATAAATATCCTCAATAAGCTCATAATTTTCCTTTACTGTAGTTCCGAATACGGTCGCCCAGAACTCCAGGTTTTCTTCCACCGTAAGATCCTGGTAGAGGCTGAACCTTCCGGGCATGTACCCTATCTTCTTCCTGAGTTTTTTAAAAGATGAGATGGCATTTTCTCCCATCATCATCAATTCTCCCTCATCAGGGATGAGCAGGGTTGTAAGAATTCTGAAAAGAGTGGTCTTCCCGGCTCCGTCAGGACCGATGAATCCGAATACCTCACCTTCATTAACCGAAAATGATACGTTTTTCAGAGCCTGTACTGTCCCGAAATTTTTTGAGATTCCCGATGCTTCGATGATCCTTTTCATGTCAGAATATCGCTTCCCCCGGCATGCCCGACTTCAGGGTGCCGTCATTATCAACTTCAATTGTCACTGCATAAACAAGTGTTACTCTTTCTTCCTTTGTCTGGATTATTTTTGGAGTGAATTCGGCTTTTCCGGAGATATATGCAACAGTGCCGTTGAAAGTACTGTATCCTTTTTCTCCGTCGTCAGTTCGTACAGTGCATTCCTGTCCTGTTTTGATGTTTCCTATTTGTGCGCCGCTTGCATAAACCTTCAGTTTCATAGTTTTCAGATCTGCAATTTTAGCCAGGGGTTTACCTGCTGCAGTGATTTCCCCTGCTTCCGAATACTTCTGGAGAACGGTTCCGTCGAGGGGACTTTTGACAGTACACCTGTTGATTTGTTCCCTGAGAGTTGCCTTCTTTGAACTATTGACCTGAAGCTCTGCCTGGATGGATGCTTTTTGGGTGTTGTTTGCAGCAATCTGTTTTTCAATAACTGCAACCTGTCCTGTAAGATCATCAAGCTGCTTTGCTGTTGCGGCATTATCCTTCAGAAGGTTCTGAGTCCGCCTGATATTGACGTTGAGGTTCTCGATCTGTTGTTTTAAAATATCGTTTTGGGCGTCGATCGATGCCATCCTGGTACGTATGCCTTTCATTCCAGCGTCAAGTTCTTCAGCCTGAAGCCGGAAAAGAGTTGTGTCGATCAGGGCAAGGACATCGCCCTTATTGATATCTGATCCTTCTGCAGCGTCGAATAACAGGATTCTCCCGTTAGTCTCAGCAGAAATGATAACTTCATCGGCTTCGAAGTTCCCGTAAGCATCGGCATTTTTCACGTTTTCCCTGCAACCGGCAGGAATTATTGCGATAATCAATAAAAGAATTAAGTGTTTCATAAGGAGGTTTTTGTTTATTCAGGATCCTGTCCGCTTATGTTCAGGTATTCAATCCTGGCCAGTGCAAGATTGATCCTGTGGATTTCGGAATTGATCATTACCTGTTTTTCTGCATTTAATATGTTGAGGTACTCTGTTGCGGTTATGGTTCCGTTCTCATACTGTGATTCCGCTGAAGATGTTACGCGCTTTCGCAATTCTGCCAGCTCTCTGTCAGATTCAATTAATTTCTCAAGGTTCGAGATCTCGGCTGATTTTATTTCAAGCTGGCGCGAGATGTTGTCCGTAAGATCTTCCTTCCTTTTATCTATGATGTTTTTCTGAAGTGATATTACCTGTTTCTCGTTCCTGAACTTGTTCCAGTCAAAAATGTTCCATTTTACTCCCGCACCTATAATATAATAGGTATCAAATTCATCAACAAAAAAGTTGCTGCCGGGTGGATTGCCATAGCCAAGTGTTGCAAATCCGAAAGCTTTCGGCATTCTTTTGCTTGCTGCAAGGGCTTCTCCCGCGGCTAGCTGTTCCTTCCTTGTGTCGAGCAGGGCCACTTCAGGTCTCCTGATCTCATCGGTGGAGGCTGAATTCTGAACCGGAAGCACAAACCCGGTCGATGGTTCTATCTGTATTCCTGTGAGGTCTGAAAGAGCCATGAGCAGGGAATTGCTTCTTATTTCGTTTTCCGAAAGCTGCTGTTGAAGATTGATCATTTCAGATCTCAACACATCGGCATCTGAGCGCAGCATGACTCCATTTTCGACAGCTGATTGAACAGATTTCAATCTTTTTTCTATGAGATCCAGATACAGGCTATACAATTCCTTCTGCCTTCTGAGAAGAAGGATGTTGAAATAGTAGCCATTCACCTGCGACCTCAGCTTATACAGATCTGTCTCAGTTTGTTTTTCATTGACTCTCAATTCAGCCTTCTCGAGCTGTCTCGCGCTTTTTACTGCACCTCCGTCGTAAATTACCTGGCTGATGTCGAGGGTAACTTTGTACTGGTCGTGAGGCATCGATCCGACTGGAATGGGCAGTGCTGCAAATTTTGTGCTCAGGTCAACTACATCGGAATTGTACAAAGCGCTCGCATTAACGTCGAATGTTGGCAGCCAGCCTGCCGAGATGTTTTTTTCCTTCAATACTGATATTTCTGAATATGCATTTTTTTCACCCGCAAGAGAGCTGGTTGCCAGCGCAGATTCATAACATTCCTTCAGTGTCAGCACCTTTTGAGCTGTGGTCTCGATTTGTGATATCAGAATTATAAGTGCTGCCAGCAGTGTTATTTTACATTTTTTTGCCATAATCATTGGTCTTTTCTGATTGATCTTATCACGAATTCGGCTGCATATTCCTTTCTCTCCTCGATAAAACTGTCGAAATTTGAGCCGAACTTGTCGAATACTGTTTCGAAGATACCCCTGGCAGCAAATGGAAAGACACTGAGCGAAACAATTGAAGAGAGCAGTTGCGGGAGGTTCTCCTCGGTAATATTGTATTTATGCAATTCATACCTGTGCTGATCGAGAACTGTCTTCCAGACCTGTTTTATGTCGATCTGGCTGACCAGTTTCTTTATTCTTTCGGGATTATGATTTATTTCGTTGAGGATGAAGCCCGGAAGCCTTGGGTTCTTCCGGAGGAACTCTATGTGTTCCCTGAAGAAGAACCGTATTTTATCTTCAATCGACATTTTCTCATCGAAAATGGGAGTGAATTTTGAAAAGACCCTCGAGGCAAGCTTGATGAATACCGCTTCAAACAAATGTTCTTTTGTCCGGAAATAATAATGCAGGAGCGACTTGTTTATTCCGGCCTTGTCGGCGATATTCTGCATCCTTGCGCCGGACAGTCCTTTTTCTTCGAAGACTTTTTCAGCTGCATCGAAGATCTTTTCCTCAGTCTGCTTGTCGTTATTTATCATTGTACTTCATTTTAACCATAAGGTTTAAACAATAAGTTTAATCATTTGGTTTAACCGAATGGTCAAAATTATAAATTATATTGATACAAACAAAATTTGCCGGCAGATTTGTTTGTAATATCAATGAGACAGTTAGGTTTTTATTTATTAACAGGACTCAAATGAATTGCCAGACCGGTATTACTTGCAAATTCTGCATGATAAGTATATGTATTGTCAACCTCAAGGCTGTCGGTTCTGACATGGGTTATGGTCTCAACGGCCGGATCATCCGTGTAGATTTTTGCTGTATATTTTTTCCCTTCCTCAAGAAATCCGAAACCGATATCCAGGTTCTTTGCCTTTTCTCCGTTAATGCCTCCAATGAACCAGTCCTCTCCTTTCTGCCTTGCAATCACTCCATATTCACCGATTTTGGCATGAATCACTTTTGTTTTATCCCATACTGTCGGGACGTTGCTGAAAAACTCAAGCTCGGTTTCATTTCCGATATCTGCAGCCCGATCGTACCAGTATAAAAACTGAAGCGGGCTGAAGATGCATACTGTCTTTGCCAGCTGTGATGCATGGGAGCCCATTTTCTTATCAACCCTCTCGTTGTAATAGCAAACTGTATTATCGCCTGCACCTGCAATCATACGGGTAAACATCGTGATGAGGGTGTGTGAGTTGGAAGGACTCTCTTCATCTCCCCTGATTCCTTCCTGTGTTAAAAGGTTTGGATAGGTCCTGGAAAATCCCGTCGGTCTGTATTCATCATGAATATCCACAACCATCTTATATTCTGCAGCTTTTTTTACCGATTCATGGAGCCATGATGTGACTTTCTGACCTCCCACCTGTACAAAGCCAAATTTTATTCCTTTCACGCCCCACTCGCGATAAACCGGAAGTAAAGAGTCAATTTGTCTTTCCAGTGCCTTCCTGTTGACGTATAGTAATATGCCTATGCCTTTTGTACCGGCATAGTTGATCACTTCCCGGAGATCGAGAGGACCTTTTGATCTTGCAGGATCGACATTTACTCCTCTTGCATCTGACAGATCGTTATTCTCCGGACCATACCACCCTGCATCGAATTCCACATACTGCATTCCATGTGTTGAGGTGAAATCAACTGCAGCCCTGCCCCCGGATGTTGTCAGCGTAACTTCACGCAGAGCCTTGCCGGGCTTTATCCACGTTTCATCAGATATTGAAGAAGGATCGTTAAGGTTAAGGATCATGTAATTCCTTTCAAGAAGGTCACCCGGAGTTTTTCCGACCAGAACATATCTCCATGGTGAATGAAATGATCCCATTTTGACCGCCTGTTCTTCGAGCCTGCTTTTTATGGCATAGCCTCCTGCAGAATCCGGGTCAAACTTCATTCGCGGATAATCTATTAGTGCGGCTTCGCCAAGGGCCAGCATTGCTGAACTGTCTTTTTCTATTACAAGCGGTCTTTCGCAACCTTTGTCAATATGGCTGAGAGGAACATGCCTGTATAATGCCTGAGCCCTTGGAGCCGACCATGCCATGTGGTCTGCAGTGAATCTGAAAAGGATGTTCTCTTTGCCAATAATAATGGAATCCTTCATTTCAGGGAACTCGTAAGCAAACGCTGCACCTTCATTGTATATCCTGAAGACAAGATCCATCCTGAGTTTATCTGATTTCATTTGAATCCTGAGCTCATTATAGTTATCAGGAATATCTTTTTTCTCGCCAAAATTATTCACCCAGGCTGCGGTTTTCCCGGATGTTTCTGTACTGATGATTTCAAATTTTTTGTCCGGATAATTACTGAACTCAAGGTACAGTGATGATGGAAGCAGGAGCTTTTTGCCATCACTGTACAGTTCAAAAGAAAAAACAGACGTGTCACCTTTTTCTCCTCCGGAAGAGATTATTGCTTCCAGCCTTTCGTCAGGGGATTGCAGCTTGAAGGTTCTACCTGAACAGGAACAGGATATAAACAGTACAAGTAAAACAGTACGTATCAGATTTTTCATAAAGCAGGTTTTACCAAAGTTAATTTTTTAGAAAAATCTGGGACATATTTAATTTACTTATTTATTATTCTTATTAATCCATTTTATCGGGGGGTATGAGACAAAAAACCTTAGTAAATGTTGGATAAACCCCTAATAAATGAGGGGTCAAATGAAAAAAAGTAACAAAAAATGAACAATGAACCTCGAAAAAGGGTATGTTTGGTAAAAATATATTTATGAAAAAAATCCTTCTGCTGCTTCTGCTGTTTTCACTACCCGCAGGGCTATTTGCAAAAGATACTGTTGCTGTGGATTCAGGTGCCACGTCGTGGATGCTTACTTCAACTGCCCTTGTATTGTTGATGGTGCCTGGTCTGGCAATGTTTTATGGCGGACTGGTGCGTTCGAAGAATGTCCTTGGAACAATTATGCACAGCTTTGTTTCGATGGGAATCATAACGGTAATATGGGTATCTGTAGGATACAGCATGTGCTTTGGCGACAGCGTGGCTTTCGGCTGGTTCGGCTGGAAAAATGATTACTTTTTCCTGAAGGGTATTGATGACAAGATAATGGATGCAGGTGTACCTGAATATGTCTACTCGATGTTCCAGGGAAAATTCGCCATAATTACTCCGGCCCTGATTGCAGGTGCATTTGCAGAAAGGGTGTCATTCAGGGCTTATTGCATCTTTATTGCGGCATGGAGCATCCTTGTTTACAATCCATTATGTCATTGGGTATGGTCATCTGACGGGTTCCTGTTCAATCTTGGTGCAAAAGGGGCTATCGATTTTGCAGGGGGCACTGTGGTCCACATCTCTGCCGGCATAAGCGGGCTGGTAGCAGTCCTGTATCTTGGTGCACGTCGCGGTTATCCTTACCAGGTTATCCGTCCGAATAACCTGGTAATAACCATGCTTGGCGCGGGTCTCCTGTGGGTGGGATGGTTCGGTTTCAACGCAGGCAGCAGTGTCTCATCCGGTCTGAGCACGGCCCAGGCGCTAACAGCAACACAGGTTGCTGCAGCATCGGGAGCACTGGCATGGATAATAATTGAAAGCATACACCAGGGCAAATCCACAGCGCTGGGTTTTGCCAGCGGAATCCTGTCTGGTCTTGTAGCCGTAACACCGGCAGCAGGCGTTGTTCAGCCTTACGGTGCCATGATTTTGGGTGTTGCTGCATCGTTTGTTTGTTATATGGCGATTCAGTTTAAAAACAAACTTGGTTACGATGATAGTCTTGATGCTTTTGGGATTCATGGTATCGGGGGGATCACAGGCGCTCTCCTTCTCGTATTCTTCATCCGCCCTCAATGGTGGAAAGAAGCTATGTCCGTGTCATCAGGCTGGAATGTATGGAAACAGCTTGGCATACAGGTTCTTGCTGTGTCAATAGCCATTATTTACGCCGCTCTCATGACAGGACTGATCATCTTTCTGCTTAACAAAGTAATTAAGATCAAATCCTCTGAATCGGAAGAAATGGCAGGGCTTGACCGGTCTTACCATGGCGAAAGAGGATATGGAATGCTTAACCCGCAATAATAAACTAAATCCATTGATAAAATGAAACTGATTACTGCAATTATAAGGGAAGTGCAGCTCGACAAGGTTCGGGAAGCGCTGCTCGAAGCTGAGATTTACAGGATAACCGTCAGCCGTGTGTCAGGTCATGGCAGGCAGAGGATTGAAGAGATGTACCGCGGGCAGATTATCGTTCCGGACCTGATTCCTAAGATCAGGATTGAGATAGCTGTCAATGATTCTTTTTTGGAAATAGCCGTGAATGCGATCCTCAAATCAGCCCGCACAAACGGGAGTGGTAAGGTAGGAGACGGAAAGATATTCATTACGCCTCTTGAGGAATGCATCAGGATCCGCACCGGCGAGAGAGGGGGAGGAGCTATTTGAGTCTATGGCCGGCCAGCTACAGCCCTGCCCGTGGATCCGAAACAATGAAATAATAAACTGCCCAGGCAAGAGCAGCAATAACAACCAATGCGGCAGCAATAATCAGAAGATTGATCCATTTCTTATTCATGGTAATAAGATTTATGTTCATTCATTTATTTCGAGTTCACGCAATAATTCTTCCCGGTTGTTCTCGTACCTCTTTGTGCTGTCTGTGATTATCCTGTATGCGGTTTCTTTATTCATGAATTTTTCGACAGTCACATTTTTGTGTTCGAGCTGTTTGTAATCCTCGAAGAAGCGTCGCAGCTCGACAAGGGTATGCGGAGGAAGTTCCGAGAGCTCATTAAGGTAATTCACTGACATGTCATTCCTTGCAACGGCGATGATCTTTTCATCCCTCTCAGTCCCGTCAACCATTTCCATGACACCTATAACCTTTGCTTCCACAATCGACATCGGGTAAACATCGATCGAGCAGAATACCAGGACGTCCATGGGGTCATTGTCATCTGCAAGGGTCTGTGGAATGAAGCCATAATTGGCCGGGTAATGAACTGAAGAAAAAAGCACCCTGTCGAGCTGCAGCATTCCAGATTTCTTGTCGATCTCATACTTGCCTTTCGATCCTTTGGGAATTTCGATGATACAATTAACGTAGACCGGACATTCTCTGCCGGCAGCGACTCCATGCCAGGGATGGTACTGGAAGTTCATATTCACATGTTTATCACAAAGATAGTTACATTTTCCGGGTGTTTGGCTCATGAATGGTTAACATTTCCTTCTGCCTTTTTCCTTTTTACTTTCTGAGGATTTTTGTAAATTTCTTTTTTCAATAAAATGATGTCAAGAGCTATCTTCAGCTTAATTATCCTGTTTCCCTTGCTGGCAGGCTGCACCGAAACCATACCCGACCTGAAAGGGAGCCTTGTCGGTTACATCAGGTCGCTCGACGAATTTGCCAGGTTCAACAATGATGAGGAGGGATTTGAAGTGAGCGTCAG
>JBLNAO010000060.1:0-3893 GCA_050259395.1 Chloroflexota bacterium | reverse complement strand
GTCCTTCGTTCCTTGATGAATATCTTGCAGTAACAGGAAACGGGGGAGGCGGACTTGATGATTACTGGGAGGCATTTTACAATCATCCGCGGAGCATGGGAGGAGCCATCTGGGATTATGTAAGCACAGGGATTACTGAGCCGGTAAGGATTCTTCAGGATAATTCACCGAACAACATCCAGGTGAATGCCATGGGACGCGCCAAATTAGTCCAGGGAGCAACTGGAAATGGAATTGACCTGAATGGTCACGACCAGTGGGTGGAAGTCTACAGGGACAGTGCACTCGAGATTGAAGGAAACGGGCTTACCCTCGCACTGAAGGTCTTTCCGCGCAAGCTCAGCAGTTCGTCCGGCACTCTGATAACTAAAGGAAGCTGGCAGTTCGGGATCCGGCAGATAAGAAACGATTCACTTGAATTCTACCTGACCACACGCCAGAGGAGCAAAGCGAAGGTGAAGCTTCCACAAAACTGGGAGAACAACTGGCACACTGTTGTTGCAACCTACGACGGTAAGGCAATATCTCTTTCCATCGACAATCAGAAGAGCAACGGAGTCGCGGTTTCCGGAAATATCCGGAACACGCCTTTTCCTGTTAACATCGGAAGGGATGCCGAACTTCATGGACAGGAGACAAGAGTGTACATATGCGATGCAATAATCGATGAGGTAAGGATTTTTGGCAGATATCTCCGTGAAGATGAAGCTTTTACTCCGGCAAATCAGAAAGATGCGGCACTGTGGCTCGACTTCGAGGAAATGAAGGAGGAAGGTGAGTTTTTCAGCTACGGAATAGGCGCCAGGACCTACGGCGCCATCTGGCCCGACAGGCGGCCGCAGCCGGAAATGTGGCAGATGAAGAAATCGGGTCAGCCTGTTAATGTGAAGCTTATCGATGCGGGCAAAGGTGAAGTTAAGATCATCAACAGATACCTCTTTACTGATCTGAGTGAAGTTGAGACAAGGTGGACACTTGAAGCTAACGGGGAAAAGCTCAGTGAAGGAATACTACCTGTCAGTCTTGCGGCACAGAATCAAGCTGTGTTTACTATACCTTTGGATAAACCGCAGATCATTCCGGAAACTGCCTATAACCTCGTCATCAGTTTTCACCAAAAAGAAAAAACCATGTGGGCCGATAAAGGTTATGAGGTAGCATGGGAACAGTTCACAATGCCGTGGAGCACACCAGTAAAAATTGCCAGGGCAGCAGGCACAGGATCTCTGACTGTTGATGACCAGAATGATAAAGTTGCGATCACGGGGAAAAACTTTGTTTACACATTCGACAAAAATACCGGTGTAATTATATCAATGAAGGTCAATGGCAAGGAGCTGACAAGGAGAGGAGGTGGGCTTAATTTATGGCGTGCTCCGCTTGCCAATGAAACTGATGAATGGGGATTCGGTTCATCAAACAGGAAGCACCGTGTTGACGGCATGGGAAGGATGCCCGCCACGGAATGGTATTCTGCAGGCATTGATAAAACCGGACTGGTGATGGAATCTCTCAGTTACGAAATTACCGGAACTAATCATGTTAGTGTGGATGTCCGGAATTTCATCACTGCTGGTACAGGCAGAAACTCTTGCTCTTTCAGGAACCATTACATCTATAATATTGATGGGAATGGCCAGGTCACGATTGATCACACCGTCATTCCGGACGGAGACACACCTTCCTGGCTTCCCAGGATCGGCAACGAATGGATTCTGGATGCCAGCCTGGAAAATGTCGTGTGGTATGGCCGTGGGCCGCAGGAGAACTATCCTGACAGGAAGTCAGGTTATAAAATTGGCTCATGGAAGTCTACGGTGAAGGAGATGTATGAACCATATCTCATACCTCAGGATTATGGCCTGAGGTGCGACAACACCTGGGTGAGAATGACTGACAGCAATGGCGCCGGACTGGAGTTCAGAAGCGAAAAATTCTTCAATTTCAGCGCTCATCCCTATACAAAGGAAAACCTTACAAAGGCATTGTATACCTACCAGCTTCATCCTTTTGACGGGATCACCTTCAGCTTCGATTACATGACAAGCGGGGTAGGGTGCACTGCACGTTCGGTCTTCACTGAGTACCATGTTATGCCTCAAAGGGTGGAGTTCAGGTACCTTGTCCGGCCGGTTTATTAAGAACTGACACAGAGCACACAGAGAAGCACGGAGTTTCACAGAGTAGTATTGGTTAAAGCTCTGTGCTCACTGTGGTCCTCTGTGCAACTCTGTGTAACTTTTTCTTTTTTAATCAGCGCTAATGCTTCTCTGAAACCTGATGTGGTTTGCCACGAACCTCAGATCGCTCCAGGATACCTGTTCTCCAAGAATTTCTTTGACGGGTCCCAGCCTGAGATCCTCGCTTCCATCAAAATGTTTCATTATCAGCTCCGCCTTTTCCTGGGCTACAAGCCCTTTCAAAGTAATTTCTCCCGTACCGACAAAATGTGCAAGATGCCCTTCAATAGTGTTTAATGATAAAGTTCTCTCATCTGCAATCTGCTGTGTAGTCTTACCTTCCCTGAAAAGCCTGAGAGTGATTTTTACTGAATCTTCTTTGACCTTTTTTGACACCTTCTCCTCAATGGGAATGCCTTCAGGCATTTCAATCTTATGTTTAACACAGTAAGAATTTATGATTTCAAGAATTTCTTCGCCATATTTCATTAATTTTTTCCTGCCAATCCCTTTTACATGTTTCAGACCGGCAATCGTTCGCGGCAATATTCCGGTGAGTGCAACCATCGTCCTTCGTGGCAGGATTGTATATTCCGCAGATTTCATTTCTTTCGCCTTTGCATCACGCCATTCCTTCAGTAGACGGTAAAGATCAGGATGCTGAATTGCTTTGTTATCATCAATGGTTTTTGATGAACGGGATTTTTGTGGTGGCATTTCAATAGCTGCCCTGGCCCGTATGTCGAGATATTTGCTGACCTTAAAACCTGATTTTACCGCGTTCAGGCAGGCTTTCTTAGTACGACTTTCCTTCTTTAGCCTCTCCAGAGCCTCGTTGAAAGATTTCCTTACTGTCCTGTTGTCTGTTTCGACTGAAAAGCCATTCAATATTCCTTTTAAGGCTTCTTCAAGTTTGTCAGAAAAGAATTCTGCTGCTTTCATTACTCTTTCCTGCAAAAGGGGATTTGATTCAGCATCATTTCCCTCGCTAAAAAGCTTATTCAGATGAGGATGAAATTTTTCCGACACTTCAATGAGATCTTTCCTGACACATGGCAATGCGTTTTCAAGAATTTCCTTAGGGTTGCCCACGATGCTCTCGCTATGTTCATCTGCCACTTTGATGCAGTAACCGAGGTCACGAACCAGTTTAGTGAAATCGAAAAGTTCTTTGAGCAAAAGCTGCTGGTATGCCTGTTTCGATTCTTCAAGCTGCTTTGGTCCCGGCTGGTTATTTTCTGTTTCCTTAATGAAGCCTTTAACAGAAGCATTTTCAACCAGGCACCTCTGATCGATCCTCGAACTGAGCACAATGCCTTCAAGAGTCCTGCACCTGCTGAGAGCAACATAAACCTGTCCGTGGGCAAAAGCAGACTGAGCATCGATTACCGCCCTGTCGAATGTCAATCCCTGGCTCTTGTGTATGGTGATTGCCCAGGCCAGCTTGAGAGGGTATTGGGTAAATGTTCCGATTACTTTTTCCTGGATCTCTTTGGTCTCATCATCGAGAGTGTACTTCACATTTTGCCACTCCGTCATTTCCACGCTTATCGGGAAATCGTCCCCAGGGCACTTTACCTCGATAATGTCGTCGATGAATGCTACAACTTTCCCTATTTTCCCGTTGAAGAAAAGCTTATCCTTAGATATATCGTTCTTTACAAACATCACCTGCGCGCCTTTCTTCAGGATCAGCTCACTGGCATTGGGGTA
>JBLNAO010000059.1:0-12742 GCA_050259395.1 Chloroflexota bacterium | reverse complement strand
CCTTTACTTTACCAATGTAAAAATGTGGGGCAAAAATAATATTTTCAGCGAATTGATGATGCTGAAACTGCGCGAATTGACTGTTTTTAGCTGCTCTTGGTTTTACTTTCCCTGTACTCGTTGAGGAGTGATTGGAAAACCTCCCTGACCGAAGAGATTTTTTCAGCCCTGAAGGCATTGCTTCCTGCAAAGGCGAAACCGTTTTCAAAATTCCCTTTGAAAGCATTCATGAGTGCAATGATTATGCAGTAAGGGCTTTTGTCTATGTCACAGGTTTTGATGCACTTGAAGGGACATTGTTTAGGCTGCCTGCGTCCTTCGCGCACTTTCTCGATGAAGCTGGAAAGAATAGCCCTGCCTGGCATGCCGACTGGACTCTTGATAATTTCGATGTCTTTCTCGCAGGCATCAATATATGTCTGCTTGAAAGCCGGTGAGGCATCGCACTCGTCCGTTGTCACAAACCTGGTTGCCATCTGAACGCCTGACGCCCCGAGGTTCATTATGTTCTTGATATCTTCACCCGTATAGATTCCGCCGGCAGCAATAAGAGGAATAACTTTATTATGTTTCTCTTCGAATTCTTTAAGTTCCGTTACAATCTCGGGAACAAGTGTCTCGAGCGTGTAATGCTCATCACTCAGCTGCTCCTCCTTAAAGCCAAGATGCCCCCCTGCTTTTGGTCCTTCGACGATAACAGCATCCGGAAGGTAATCATAATTCGACTTCCATTTTTCACAGATAATTCTTGTTGCCCTCGCAGATGAAACAATGGGTATGAGCTTGGTATTACTATCCTTTTTCAGGAATGAAGGAAGATCCAGCGGAAGACCTGCGCCTGCGATGATGATGTCGACTTTCTCCGAGACTGCCGTTCTTATCATATCCGCAAAGTTCGTCATGGCAACCATTACGTTCACTCCAATGACGCCCAGGGTTTTTTCCCTCGCTTTACGTATCTCCTCTTTCAGTCCATAGATGCTGGCTTCGGGATAATTTGCGGAATAGGACCTGTACAGAACACCGAGACCGGCACTTGAAATTACACCAACTCCTCCCTCGTTTGCGACTGCAGATGCGAGCCCTGACAACGAGATGCCTACGCCCATTCCACCCTGGAATACAGGTATGGCAATTTCAAGGTTGCCCAGCCTTAGTGACTTCATTTTCAAAATCTATAAATGTCTGACTAACGTTCGTGATAGCTTCTTTTGGATTCTTTCCTTTTTTTCCAGTTCCTTTTTTCAGGTCTTCCGGAATCCCTGCTTCCCCGTGTTTGCCTTCCTCTTACTCCGCTTTCCTTCTCCTGGGCTATTTCAAGGATAACCTTCCTTTCATCATATTTTGCACCATTCAGTGCATTAATAAGGTAATCGGCATGGCTTTCCTCAACCTCAAAGAAAGAAAAAGATTTCAGAAGATCGATTTTCCCGATGGGAATTTTCTTCCCTTTTGTTCTGCTGTTGATGAGCTCAATGAGCTGTTCGGGATAGAATCCGTCATTCTTGCCGAAATTGATGAAAAGGCGCTTGTATTTTTCGTTACCTGTAAATTCTCTTCTTCCTGACCTGTGCCCGGTTTCTTTCTCTGAAACAACATCAAAATCATCCTTCCCGTTGCGGTAATCGTCAAGGAACCTGTCAAACTCGAGTGAAACCACTCTCCTGAGGAGTTCCTCCCTGTCGAGGTTTTCAAATCTCTGCTTTATTTCCGGAAGTAGTTTCTCTATCTCTTTGTGGTCTGTTGAAACGGATTCCACCTTAGTTACCCAGTTCATCAGCTGCTTCTCGCAAATCTCGCTTCCTTTGGGCACCTGCAATGCTTTGAATGATTTTTTAAGCATCTTTTCAATCTTATGCAGGCTCTGTTTCTCTTTAAGGTGAACGAGTGAAACAGAAATCCCTGTTTTTCCGGCTCTTCCGGTTCGTCCGCACCTGTGTGTGTACACTTCAGTGTCGTCAGGAAGGCTGTAGTTTATTACGTGGGTTATGTCATCGACATCCAGGCCCCTTGCTGCAACATCGGTAGCAACGAGCATGCGGATGCTTTGTGACCTGAATTTCTGCATCACGGTGTCGCGCTGAGATTGTGACAGATCACCATGAAGGGCATCGGCATTGTATCCGTCGGCCATAAGCTTTGCAGCGACATCCTGAGTTTCCCTGCGGGTGCGGCAGAACACGATGGCATAGATATCAGGTTCCGAGTCAGCCAGTCTTTTTAAAGCCTTGTATTTGTCTTTTGCATGAACAAGATAATAGGAATGACTTACATTTTCGGCCGATGAATTCTTTGTTCCTATGGTAACTTCAACAGGCTCGTTCATGTATTTGCGGGCTATTGAGGCTATTTCCGGCGACATTGTTGCTGAGAAAAGAAGTGTTCTTCTGTTTTCAGGAACCTCTTCGAGGATCTCGTTTATGCTGTCGAGGAAACCCATGTTGAGCATCTCGTCTGCCTCATCGAGAATGACAGTGCTAACGGCTGAAAGCTTTACAGCCCGCCTGCCGATGAGGTCGATAAGCCGTCCTGGTGTTGCTACTATAATGTGAACTCCTTTTTTGAGGCTCTTAATCTGGTTCTCGATGCTTGAACCTCCGTAAACAGCGAGTATTTTAAGGTCGCCGGTGTGCTTTGCATAATCGGACAAATCGCCCGTTATCTGGATGCATAATTCGCGTGTAGGGCAGAGTATAAGAGCCTGTGTGCTGTTATTCTCAGTGTCGGTGGAAAGGACAAGAGGCAAACCGAATGCGGCGGTTTTACCTGTTCCTGTCTGTGCAAGTGCAATGATATCATTATCATCTGCAAGCATTAGTGGGATAACCTGTTTCTGTACGGGCATGGGCTGTTCGAAACCCAGCTCCTGAATTGCCTTCAGGATACCGGGAGTGAATCCCATTTCTTCAAATTGTGTCATTAATTGTTTTTAAGGCGTGCCTCCGGGAGCGATCGATTTATTTTTCCCGGCTGAAATGAACTCAATGCAGACAGGGTAAATGCGTTTGTAACGCTACGTGGAAACCACTTTTTGTTAATCTGCGGCAAAGATAATCAAATTATTCAGAAAATAATGATGGGGCAGGGGAGCGGTAAACATGACCATTTTTAATCCTGTTGAGCACCGACATATATCAGGTAAAGTTACCCGTAATTTTCAGGTGTAATGATTCAAAAAACGGGTAGGTTCACTCATGAAACCCTTTTATCACAATGATAATTTTGTCATTGGTGGAAAACCAATATTACGCTTAAACAATTAATTATGAAAGCTAAAATTAACAAACCCGTTTCATGTGCAATCCTGGGAATTTCAATACTATTTTGTTCATGCTCGGAAAGGCTATGTACAACTTATTCAAGGGTAAGCAAAGAACATTATAATAACATTCTCAACTCCAATAAAGTGGAATGTTACGTTCAGCAACCTTATACAGACAGATATAAGGCGGCCATGCAAAGAAAATATCTGAAATATAAAAACTGAAACTGACAATCATCTGATTCTAACAGAAAATTCCGGTGTTTCTTTAGAAATTCGACTTATATATTTTTTAAATATATTTGGTTTTTAAATCATATCAAGTGAAGGAATCATATAATGTCATAATCGTCGATGATCATAAGCTTTTCCGCGAAGGACTTGTTTTTATGATCTCAAAGATGAAAGGATTTGAAGTAGTTGGTGAGGCATCCTCAGGTATTGCATTTTTGGAGCTTATAGAAAAAGTGCAGGCAGACATAGTAATTATGGACATAGCAATGCCTGGTATCGATGGAGTCAGTGCAACTGCAACAGCACTTGAAAAATATCCTGAACTCAAGATTATTGCATTGACAATGTTCTGTGATGAAGAATATTATTACAAAATGATCCAGGCCGGAGTATCGGCTTATATACTAAAGGAATCGGGAAAAGATGAACTGGCTGCTGCAATGAATGCAGTTGTTAATGGTGAGAATTACTTCTCGCAGAAAATACTGCATAATATTATTATTAACATGAATAATAATAAAACCATTAAGACTGCAGAGAAACCGCAGGAGATAAGACTTACAAGAAGAGAAACAGAAATTCTGACCCTTATATGCCAGGGCATGTCAAACGCCCAGATCTCTGACCGCCTATGCCTTAGCCTCAGAACTGTTGAAGGCCATAAATCTAATCTTTTCAGCAAGACAGGTGTTAAAAATTCAATTAGTCTCGTCATGCTGGCCATGAAAATGCACCTGGTTGAGATCTGAAATTCCAGGATTAAACAATCACTATTGGTTTTGATTCAATAATCAGGGTAAATCCCTGACATTTCCACGTATCCGGCAACCAAAAATCAGGTGTTATTTTATGTTTTTCAGGGGTTCTTTCTTATAAAGGCCCGATAACTCATTAATATTTTTGTACTGATCATATAGCGATTCTGTTATTTATAAACCGACAGGTATGAATGATTCAAGAAAAATTCTCGCTGGTATGTCGCATGAGATCAGGACATACATGAATTCAATAGTCAGCTGTTCCTATCTTATTGACGATAAAAGCTGTCAGAATTCAAACGGCTCAAAATACGGCAATATTATTTTCAATACCTGCACACAGGTCCTTTCCCTGGTGGAGAATTATCTCCAATCGGCGATGATCGATCGCGAAAGCCCGGAAATTAAGCTGGATAAATGCAGTCCCGCCTGCATTATTGACGATCTGATTCCCGGATTCCAGGAGATCCTTGATCAGAACAGGAATAAAAAAATAAAGTTGATTATTGAAAACTGCATCTCAAGCTCTGCAGAGCTATTCCTGGATAATGAAAAAATTTCAAAATCGATTCAGAATTTCTTCAGGAACGCTGTAAACAGCATGGATCATGGATACATCAGGGTGGGAAGCATTATTGAAAAAAGTGAAGTCACATTTTATATACTTGATTCCCATCAGGAACACTCAAAACCCAGGGAATTTCTGAACACAAATGATCTTGACCGCACCCTGACAGAATATTTTGATGCCATTACTGCAGTAAATACCCTTCTGTCCAAGAAACTGGTCAGCCTGGTAGGCGGCACAATCAGAATTGTCTGTAATGAACTCAGCGGTACAGGGGTTTATATTTCTATCCCTGTGAAGTTTGCCGACAGAACAAATACTATGAAGAAGAAATATGTAGGCTATCCTGCAATGTGGAGGCGACTTGTGAGTTATATAATATGATTAAGTTATCCAGGCAGTAATTTCGACTGTTTTATAATTTGACTGATGAACGGTAATCAAAGAATAGTAATCGTTGACGATCATAAAATTTTCAGGGAAGCTTTGTCTTTCGTGATTTCGCAGATGGATGGGTTCGAAGTTGCAGCAGAAGCTCCCAACGGTTTGGTTTTCCTGGAGATGGTCAGCCAAATAATGCCCGATATTGTTCTGATGGATATTTCCATGCCTGGTATTGATGGCATTACAGCCACCAACAAGGCACTGGAGATTTATCCTGATCTGAAAATAATAGCTCTTACAATGTCTTGCGACAGAGGGTATTATAACGAGATGGTAAAGGCCGGAGTGTGGGGATTCGTTCTAAAAGAATCGGGCATGGAGGAACTTGCCCGTTCACTGAGAGCTGTGGCTTCAGGTGAAAGATACTTTTCGCAGAAGCTTCTTCATAAAATCATCCTTAATTCAGGAATAACAATGCCTTCAACAAAACCAGGCATCCGGGAAATGGGTAATCTGAGCCTGATGGAAAATGAAGTGCTTAAACTTATATGCCAGGGATATTCGGTCCATCACATATCAGAGAAATTGTCCTTGAGCGTCAGGGCGATTGAGGCTTACAAGGTTGGCCTGATGAATAAAACAGGGTCAAAGAATATGGTAGGCCTGGCTGTATTCGCATTCAAAAACAAGCTCGTGCAAAACTGACGGGTTTTTTAAAGTCCTCAGCGACACAATCCAAAAAGATCAACTTCTTCTGTTTTCAGGAATACTGAAACAGTTGTACCGCTCATGAATCAGGTAAAAACACCTGGTTTTATACAGAGTATTCACCTTCAATAAATCAGGTGTCGGATTTCATTAATCGGGTATAATCTCTTTTACTCCTGCCTCATTCTGAAAATAGTTTTGTTCAGTGGATGTTCTATCACATTCACGGCACAAGAATGACACTTAAATATCCGATCATGATTTTCAGAAAGGTACAAATTCAGGAATTCACAATTCATAACCAACCAATCTATGGGTTGATCTCTTTTCTCATGCGGGTATGGCAGAATAATATCTAAAAATAAATATTCATGAAACTGAAAAATCATTTGTTTTTGTTGATTGCTTCCATTTGCATGTACGGCTGCAACGGGAAAAGAGGGGTGCAGGAGAATACTGACCTGCAATCATTTCTCGAAAGCGAACCTGGCAGGGTAGAAATATCAACCGAATCTATGAATGAGATCATAGAATCAATACCGTCTCCTGTTGAAATTGCCATGATTATAAAGAAGTCGGGAACAGGTTTCGATGAGGAGTTGCTGAATCGCCAGGATAACTCATCGCTGTATACGACCGATCAGTCCAAAGCTTTGGGAATAGGTATCTACAGCGGCGACCTGGGATACATAAACATGTACGAGAAATCATTTCTTACTGTCAATTACCTGAATACAATAAAGAGGCTGGCAGACGACATCAGTATAGGTCAGTTCTTCGACTTCCAGACTATAAAGCGACTCGCATCCAATTCAGATAAGATGGACTCGCTTATATATCTGTCCACTATCAACTTTAATAAAATGGATGCTTTCCTGAGAAGCCAGCAGAGAAGCAATATGAGCCTGCTGATGGTCACAGGTACCTGGACTGAAGGCCTGTACATTGCTACCAGGAATTACCTGAGCTCGGGGAATTCGGAAATCATGGAATGGATAGGATATCAGAAGATTATTGTCAACCAGTTGCTGCTCGGTTTGTCTGCATACAAGGATGACGCTTATTTCAGTCAGATAGTATCCGACATGAATCGTCTGAAACAGCTCTATGATGCCATAAATATTACATACGAATATCATGAGCCCGAATCAGTGGAAGTAGATGGAAGGCTGGTCATTGTCGATAAAAGCACATCACAGGTGGATATCAAATCCGAACAGGTTAAAGAGATCTCCGAACTGGTGTACCAGATAAGGGCAAGACTTGTCCGGAACAACCAGACTGTCTGAAGATACCCGAATAATCCACTTCAAACCCGATGAAAGTGAACCGGCATAACCTGAAATCAAAACTTGGAATAATTATTTCATTATTCATGCTGATTACAGCTGTCGGAGTACTTTTTGTGATCAGGACTCTTTCTGTCTCGTTCACCATACGGCAACTGGTCGATCTGACAATCGTTATTTGCTGCTGGGGTCTGACCTTAACTTTTATCTATAAATATTTCCTGAGTCATATTTACCGGCCGATCGACATTATAAGGCAGGCAATTGGAGCTGCCTCAGCAGGGGAATTGACGGCCAATATTGATGTATGCTGCTGCGATGAGATAGGATCAATTGCATCGGCAATAAACGACCTGTCCAACAACCAGGAAAGGCTTGCCCTGGAGCTTGAAAAAATCGGGGAGGGTGATTTCAGCGAAGGTTTTCCGTCAGACGGTGAAAAGAATAAGCTTGGCATGGCAGTGGCAGCCATGAAAAGCAAGCTCCATAAGATAGTTTCGGATGATGCCACACGGCAATGGTCATCTGAAGGGCTGGCGAGATACAGTACTCTTTTAAGGGAAAACTGTGACGATCTGAATATTTTATGTGATAAGCTCCTGCCTGATCTTGTGAAATATATGAATGCCAACCAGGGCGCAATATTCCTGGTGAAAGATGAAGATGGTAACTCTTTCCTTGAGCTTACTTCAGCCTATGCGTGGCAGCGAAAAAAACATATTACAGGGAGAATAAATATCGGGGAAGGCCTCATAGGTCAGGCTGCCATTGAAAAAGAGACTGTTTTTATAACCGATGTACCTGAAAATTTTATAAAGATCACTTCCGGACTGGGTGAGGCAAATCCAAGAAGCATAATCCTGGTACCGATGCTGTTCAGCAATGAACTGTTTGGAGTAATCGAATTCGCATCTTTTCATGTGTTCAAACCCTTTGAAAGGGAGTTCCTCGAAAGGCTGGCAGAAATAGTTGCCTCCACAATCTCCAGAACAAACATCAACAAGAAGACGGAAAACTTGTTACGAGATTCCCAGAAACTTACGGAAGAGCTAAGGATACAAAAGGAGGAAATGCACCGGAATCTTGAGGAGATGAACGCCACACAGGAGGAGATGCAGCAGAGGGAGGTGGAAAGGATCGGGATATTCACCGCAATAAATAACACCCTTGCAACTGTTGAATTCAACATGGATGGGAGGATCATCATTGCAAATGAGATGTTCCTGAAGATGATGAACTACACCATTGAAGAAATTGAAAACAAAACTGACAGATTGTTTGCTGACAAGTCCAATGAGCCCATCGAACTGTATAACAAATTCTGGAGCGATCTTAACAAGTGCCAGGTAAGGATCGGTGATTTCAGGAGACTGACCAGGGATGGCAGGGAACTCTGGCTAAGCGCTTCCTATACTCCTGCGCTTGACAAAAAAGGGAAACCCTATAAAGTCATAATGCTGGCACAGGATATCTCTGAGAAAAAGAAAGCCGAGCTTGAATTGCACAGACAGGCCGGGGAACTTCGGGCACAGGGCGATAAACTCCTGAAATATACTGCCGAACTTGAAGATATTAAACAAAACCTGAGCGAAAAGCTGAATGAGGCAAGTAAAGGACTGATAAAGAAAATAAAGGATATCGAGACCGAAAAAGAGAAGAATATCGCTGTGCTTGAAGGATGCGTGGATGGAGTGATAAGCTTCGGGCAGGATGGGAAAATAGTTTATTTCAATCACTCAGCAGAAGAGATCTGGGGCATTCAGCGTGAAAATGTATTAGGGAAACAGGTAAGCTCTATCATCCCCCTCGACATAAAAACCAAAGATGGCAAACTCACTGCATACTATTCCGCGAATGGCACAGGCAAGGAAATACAAGTGAGGACCGAAATATCTCTATCCCATTCAAACGGGAATACTATAGATCTTCTTGTGACACTGACCAAGGCTAAAGTTGAGAATGAATTCACGTTCACAATTTTTGCGCAGAATATTTCTGTGGACTTTTTTTAAGAATTATAATGAAAACCGACCGTAAAATGAAAATCTCAAAAAGTGAACTGATAAAAACGTTCTCGGAGATTGACAATAAGATCAACAACCTCTACAGAAGATCAACTTCTGATTTTATGCAATTGAATAACTACCTGAAAGATTATCATAAAAAGACCAGGATTATCGCTTCAAATGCATTCAGGATCATCGAGACCATTTCCGGAGAGAAAGATACCAATCTGATCAAGGAACTTGGTAAAATAAACTACAGGCTCGATGACTGCATAGAGAAAATCAACGAGGAAGATATCAGAAAAATACAGAATCTCAAAGAGATAATACACAAATCCAACCAGTGCAACATTATTATTCAAAACCTGCGCCAGGATCTTACGACTTTTAAGTTTCTCTCTTCTAACTTCAATATAATTTTGAATTACAGGGACTTGGGAAGGGAAAACACCAAGATCGAAAACACCTGGAGCAGTGATATAAAGTCACTCAAGGAAGCACTTCTTCTGGTAAGCACTCATACCGAAATATTCAAGGAGCAGATAACGTACAGCATAACATGCATTGATTCACGCATAAAAAGCTCGATGGATATTTTCAGAAGCCTTTCCCAGGAAACCAGGACCAATATCAGCTCGGTAGTACTCAAAAGTCTTGAGTCAAAGCTTCACCTTCCCACTTTAAAGGAAAGAACAAGAGAATCGTCACGCAGAATAGATGACATCATAAAACACCTTCAATACCATGATATAATCTGCCAGAAGATCGATCATATCCAGAAATCTCATCGACGTGTCATTGAAGAGATGGGTAATCCCAGTGATACTCTCGGATGCTATGAAGATTGCCTTCCGGAAGATTGTACAAGGGTATGCGATATCATTGACCTTCAATCAGCCCAGCTTCTCCTGGTAAGCAAAGAATATCAGAATGCACTCGATGTAATTACAAGCAATTTCCTGGGGGTTGCGAAAGAGGTCACAGCCATTTCAGACTTATCGGGTAAATTGTCTTTCCGGGATAACAGTTCACAATTCACGATTATAAGACAGATAAAGGATCTGCTGGATAAAGGGATCATAATGCTTGATCTTCACAACTTCAATGAGATAAACGAGGAATTCAATGTTGCCGGAAGGAATATGCAGGTCATTCTGGAAGATGTCGCCGGCAAGATTCATCCCCTCATAACCGGTTTTGTCTCAAGGAATAAAATCATCAGAAAATGCCGGCAGGAGGAAGCAGACCCCGGAATCCTGAAGGAAATGAGCTCCCTGGTAGATGCAATCGAGCTCAGATACAGCGATTTGACGGAAAAACTTAATAATATAAAAGGTCTTTATGATAACATTTTCAGGCCTCATCTCATGGATGCTGAAGATTTCAGGCTTGAAATGGACCGCCTGCAGCTCATGGTGAGCATAAGCAAAATCCTCGAGTCGATCGACAGGGACAACGAAGAGCTTGATATCGTGCTCAATCAGAACAGGGATCTGAATGATTCTATCCTCGAAAAAATCGAGACAGCCATTAAACGGAAGGACTACTACGAATACTTTGAAAGCATCGTGGAAGAGGTCATCGAGCAGCTCAACGAAATCAATACCAGGATTAAGCCTGAAGAAAACTCCACTGGCTCCGGGAAAGCCGACAATCTTGAGCACATGAAAGCAGCTTACACCATGGCAAGCGAGAGGATAGTGCACGAAAACGTTGTTACAGGCGGTGGGGAAATCAATTCACAGGGACAAGCACGCGATAATGAAGTTGAATTTTTTTAATAAAAATCATGAAAACGGCAACTTTTAAAATATCATCCTCTGAGGTGAATAATGGTGAAATTATCGAGATCGTTCTCGAGGGGGACCTGAGCATCAGGAATGCCGCTGCAATACTGAAATCTATCAGATCCCTGAAATCGGGTTACGATACAGCCACCCTGAAGTTGCGGAATGTTGCAAAACTCGATATTACAACATTGCAGACTATCAGAGTATTCAAAAATAAGCTATCAGCAGAAGGAAAGAACGCCAGAGTTGAGGCAGATATTCCTGAAGAGACCAGAAAACTGCTAAGAAATTCAGGTTTCGACACATTATAAATAGTAATAAAAAGCAAAATGGCAAAAACAATTCTTGTAGTTGACGATTCAGAAAGCATAAGGGAAATAGTCAGCTTCACGCTTGAAAATGAGGGATATAAGGTCCTTCTAGGTGAGGATGGCAGTGATGCTCTCAGGCATCTCGACAATAATCCCATCGACCTCATACTTACTGATCTTCACATGCCTGTTATGAATGGCATTGAATTCATAAAGAATGTAAGAAGCAACGAAAATTACCGTACTGTACCTATTCTCTTCCTGACAACGGAATCTCAGACGGCAAAAAAGATGGAAGCGAAGGAAGCCGGCGCAACAGGATGGATCATCAAGCCATTTGTGCCTGCCAAGCTGACCGAAGCAATCAATAAGGTAATGAGATAATGGAAAACTTCAGGGATAAATTTCTGGAAGAAGCTCTTGACCTTGTCAATGAGCTGGAAGCTGTGCTTCTGCGGATGGACAATGGAACTGCTGATCTGTCACACATTGAACATATCTTCAGAATAATGCATACGCTGAAGGGAAACAGTGCCATGTTCGGATTTACCCTGATAGACCAGTACACGCACCAGCTGGAAACGATCTACGATCATATCAGGACGGGGTCAATGAAACTATCAGCTGATCTTATGGACCTTACCCTGGCTTCTGTCGATCATATACGAAATCTCCTTGGTGAAGATAAAAATCTTTCAGCCGGAACCAAATCTGCACATGACAGGCTTCTAAACAGGATAAATATGCTTGCAGCTGCAGTTGTCGTGAACGCCCCGGAGAAACAAGCAGCAGCCAAAGAGGAGGTAAAGACTTTTTACATCTCTTTCCAGCCTTCACCCGAGATACTTAAAGACGGTACAAATCCATTGTTCCTGGTGGAGGACTTCGCAACGCTCGGCGAATATGAGAGCTTTGCTAACTTCGAAAACCTTCCCTCTATTGAATCATTAGATCCGGAAAAATGCCATGTATCGTGGGAAATTATTCTTGCTGCGGCTAGTGATATCCAGAAGATCCGCGAGATCTTCATTTTTGCCGAGGAGAAATGCACACTCGATATCCAAGAGTTGAGCGATATCAACCTGCTGCAGGATCAATCCTTCCGCAAGAGGCTCGATGAAACGATGAAGAGTGGGAAAAAAGCAGGGATAAGGAAATTGCGAGAGTTATCAGAAGCAAAAGAATTGATTGGTCAGGAGCCGGCTAAGCCAAGGGATATCAATGAAGTGGCAGGAAAGCTGAAAAATATTTCCAGCATAAGAGTTTCATCGGAAAAGCTGGATGAACTTATCAATCTTGTCAGTGAACTCGTTACAACACAGGCCGGGCTGAGCCTTCTTGCAGAAAGGATTAGTAACAAGGAATTGCTCGCAGTAGCGGAGGATGTTGAAAAACTGTCAAGGCGGTTGCGGGACAATACTTTCGGTATACG
>JBLNAO010000058.1:0-24232 GCA_050259395.1 Chloroflexota bacterium | reverse complement strand
AGGAAGGCTGCTCTCGAGGAAAATCATCCTCGAGCCGAATGCGGAAGGCTCTGTGCACATACCATATTCCGACCAGAATGAAGGCAGGAACCACACATCGGGAAATGTGTTTATGGCTTTCAGGTTCGACCTGAGCCATAATTCGTCGGAAGAATAATAATCCACTGTGGAGATCCCGCACCAACCCGGAATCCACGGACTGTCGATTATGAATCCTGCCGGCTGGTAATCAAGATTTTTCCCGTCAATCAGGGAAACGAGGTCGTTCCAGAAAGCATTCCGCATAAGAAACAGGTTAGTTTGGGTAAATATAACTTAATTTTCATAAAAAGTTAACGACGATGAATGTATCGTCGTTAAGGTGATTATGTATCGCGAAAATATGTCGGTCGTAGAGATGGAATTATATTGTTTACATGAATGTTTTCTCCCTTTCCTCGTCGATTGTGTCGGATACGGTTACAAGGTTGCGGTCGCCGAAACCATCATCCAGACGGCCTGCGGCTGGCCAGAATTTGTTTTCAATCACCCAGTTCAATGGGAAAGCAGCCTTCTGCCTGTTATATTTGTGGGTCCAGTCATTTGCCGTCACCACCTTCACAGTATGGGGCGCATTGTGAAGCACATTGTCTTCTTTGTCGGCTGCGCCGTCTTTGATCTCGGTGATTTCATCGCGAATGGATCTGAGCGCTGCAACGAACTTATCGAGTTCCTGAAGCGATTCAGACTCAGTGGGTTCAACCATAAGCGTTCCATGAACCGGGAAGGACAACGTCGGAGCATGAAATCCGTAATCCATAAGCCGCTTGGCAATATCAGCTTCCGTAATGCCTGCTTCAGCCTTAAGGTTTCTGCAGTCGAGTATCATTTCATGTGCAACAAAACCTTCAGATCCGGTATAAAGGGTTTCATAAGCCCCTTTTAGTGAAGCAGCGATGTAATTGGCATTAAGTATGGCATATTTGGTGGCTTTTACAAGTCCAGCTGCTCCCATCATCATCACATATGCGTGTGAAATTGCAAGCACGTGACCGCTTCCGAACGGAGCTGCAGCCACTGCTGTGGTGGCGTGACTTCCCCCGGTCTTGACAAAAGGATGTGACGGCAGGAATTCAGCAAGCTTGTCGTTAACCAGTATCGGGCCCATGCCCGGGCCTCCTCCTCCATGAGGGATGGCAAAAGTCTTATGCAGGTTAAGGTGACAAACATCTGCGCCGATATGTCCGGGATTGGTGAGGCCTACCTGAGCGTTCATGTTGGCGCCGTCCATATATACAAGGCCACCGCATTCGTGGATTGCTTTTGACATTTCGACGACATCGGCTTCGAAAACACCATGGGTTGATGGATAGGTGATCATGAATCCCGCAAGCCTGTCTTTGTTCTCCTCAGCTTTCTTCTTCAGGTCATCGAGGCAGATATTTCCATTGCCATCGCACTCGATAACTATGATCTCCATGCCTGCCATTGCTGCACTGGCAGGATTGGTGCCGTGTGCTGATGAAGGTATCAGAATTATGTTCCTGTGCTCTTCTCCCCTTGTGCGGTGATATTCCCTGATCATCATAAGCCCGGTGTATTCACCTGCAGCGCCTGAATTGGGCTGGAATGATATTGCACTGAATCCTGTGATCTCTTTAAGCGCTTCGCCAAGCTCCTCAATTATCTGGTAATAACCCTTTGCCTGCTCCCTGGGGACAAATGGATGTATGTTTCCGAACTCGGGCCAGCTCATCGCAAACATCGAGGTGGCAGGGTTGAGCTTCATCGTACATGAACCCAGCGGTATCATGCAGTTAGTCAGTGAAAAATCCTTCCTCTCCAGCATCTTTATGTAACGCATCATCTCAGTCTCGCTGTGATACTTGTTGAATGCGCCCTGCTTCAGGAATTCTGACTTCCTTATAAATTTGTCTTCCAGTATTTTACAATCGCAGAAGTTGATGATCCTCTTGCCTCTTTTACCTGCAGCTTTGGCAAATATTTCGTTTATGGTGCTGATCTCCCTGAAGGTTGTTATCTCATCTGTGCTGATGATGACAGTATTGTCGTCTGGATAGCAGAAGTTTATCTCGGCATCCGCTGCGAGCTTTCTGATGTTTGCAGCTATCACATGACCCGGTATGATCTTCAGTGTGTCGAAGAACATGGAGTTCACCTGCTTATACCCGAGTTCTTTCAGCATCCAGTTTATTGTGCAAGCCGATTTATGAATGTGGGTGGCGATGGCTTTGAGCCCTTCCGGACCATGATATTGGGCGTACATGCCCGACATGGTTGCGAGCAGTGCCTGTGCAGTACAGATGTTGGATGTTGCCCGTTCCCTTTTAATGTGCTGCTCCCTTGTCTGAAGCGCCATCCGGAGGGCTTTGTCTCCCTGGGCGTCTACCGAAACCCCGATGATCCTTCCGGGCATGCTTCTCTTCAGTTCATTCCTGGTGGCGAAAAATCCTGCGTGGGGTCCCCCAAAGCTCATTGGCAGTCCCATCCTCTGGTTAGAGCCGACAACTATGTCCGCACCCCATTCTCCAGGAGGAGTGAGTAACGCGAGACTCATAAGATCGGCAACCACACCAACCAGGATACCTGCATTGTGAGCCATTGAAGTAAAGGATTTGTAATCCCTTACCTGCCCCGACGCGGCAGGGTACTGGACGATTGCGCCAAAATATGACTCATCGAATGATGTGTTTGTATACCTTCCTGTTACAAGCTCGATACCAAGCGGGTTAGATCTTGTTTTGATAACATCGAGTGTTTGGGGGAACATATCCTCATCAACAAAAAACCTGTTTGCACCGGCTTTTATAGCCTGCCGTGAACGTGCATTATACATCATGATCATCGCCTCAGCAGCTGCAGTTGCCTCATCCAGAAGTGAAGCGTTGGCTATCTCCATTCCTGTAAGCTCGGTGATCATAGTCTGGAAGTTGAGGAGAGCCTCAAGCCTCCCTTGCGAGATCTCAGCCTGGTATGGAGTATAGGATGTGTACCAGGAAGGATTCTCAAGCACATTCCTGGTTATGACTGAAAGCGGAGCCACACCATAATAGCCCTGACCAATGAATGAACGGAACATCCTGTTCTTTTGTCCAATCGCCTTCAGATGATTCAGGTATTCAAATTCGCTCATCGGCGCTGGAAGCTTCAATGGTTTTTCGAGCCTTATTGCTTTAGGAACAGTCTTGTCTATCAATTGATCAACACTCTTAACACCAATGGTCTTCAGCATTTTGGGCAGATCGTGATCACGTGGACCGATATGTCGATTTACAAACAAATCTGATGACATAAGAAAATATGATTATAGTTTTATTAATATCATTTTACGGGGTCTCTCATTTAAAAAAGACACAAAGACAAGGATTTTAAATCCGGCTGCAAAATTAACAGAATTATTATGAGAAATATGGATTATATCTCATTTCTGTCATGACATCAGTTTTTTCGCCATGACCCGGATACACTGTAGTGTCCTGCGGAAGTGTGAAAAGCTTGTTCTTAATGCTCCTGATGAGGGTGTCGTGGTTGCCGCCGGGAAGATCAGAGCGGCCGATGCTTCCAGCAAAAAGGGCATCGCCCGTAAATACGGATTTTCCCTTTTCGGCATAAAAGGCAAGGCTGCCTGATGAGTGACCCGGTACCAGGAGGACTTTCAGCTCGACCGATCCGAACCTTACAGTTTCCCCGTCAGTTATGTAACCTGCAGGCAACGGCGGTTCTTCCATAGATAGCCCGAATATGGCGGCATGCTGCCGGGCCATTTTCCTGTTCATCTCATCGAGCTCGCTGCACCATGTTGATAAATTGTATCTCTGGAGCATCAGCCTGTTGCCGAAAATATGATCGAGATGCAGATGTGTGTTAAGCAGCAGCACAGGCTTAAGATTTTTCTCCCTGAATAAATTTTCCAGGCGTGAAAACTCTTCTTCATTGTAGCAGCCGCAATCTATCACTGCACAATCTCCGGAAGCATCTTCCAGGACATAAGTATTTACTTCGATCGGGGAGAAAACAAGCTTGTGTATAACCATATTATTTACCGTTAACGGTGCCTTTCAGCATCGGCACAAATACGAAGTGGCCATGATCGGAATAGTCGAAGGTATCAGGACCGGTTCTTTCGACAACTGTCATTACCTGCGATTCGGTCGTCCCTACAGGTACAACAAGCCTTCCTCCAATCTTAAGTTGTTCGGGAAGTTTTTTCGGGATCTCAGGAGCCGCAGCAGTCACAAGAATCCCGTCGAATGGGCCATATTGCGGCTTCCCTTCATAACCATCACCATAAAAGAAATCTATGTTGTAACCGATCTGTGAAATTATCTCCTGCGCCCTTACATAAAGGTCTCTGAAACGCTCTATCGTATAAACTTTAGCTCCCATTTCAGCAAGCACGGCAGCCTGGTAACCCGAACCGGTGCCTATCTCAAGGATCTTATCCCTCTTCTTCACTTTAAGAAGTGAGCTTTGCACTGCCACAGTATAAGGCTGTGAGATTGTTTGTCCGGATGATATGGGGAAAGCTTTGTCTGTATATGCGTGTACAAGGAAAGCAGGATCCATAAAAAGGTGTCGCGGAACATTGTTTATTGCCCCCAGGACATCCTCATCCGTTATCCCTTTCTTCCTGAGCTCGTCTACCAGCTTCTTCCTCTTGCCTTTTGCTTCAAATGAATCGTTCATGTCTGAAATTGATCCCCAAAAGTAATAAAAAAGGCGGTTGGGTGAACGGGAGAGAGAGTCGGGAGTCGGGAGTTGAGAGCTGGAGAGCGTAGAGCAAGGTGTAAACTTGAGCGTTGAGCGTAGAAGAAGCTTTAAGCTGTTATAGTTTAAATACCTCAATTGCGTTGTAAACCGGACCGTCCTGCTTCAGGATGCTTTCATAAAGTATTACCTCACTGACATTTACCCGCTGGATATCTGTGCTGTGGTGTTTCAGAAGCAAAACCTTAAGCTTGTCAAAATCATGGATATGTTTTATCCTGCCTAATGTAAGATGAGGAGAAAAAGGCCTGTCCTCAACTGATATTCCGATCCCCTTCAATCCTTCAACCACCGCTGATTGCAATGTGCTCAGCTTATCGGAATGATAAAGTCCTGCCCAGAAAACCTTCGGCTCGCGCAGGTTCCTGAATACACCGAGACCTTTCAGGGAAATTTCAAGCGCTCCGCTGCCATCGCATTTTTCCTTCAGCATCGCTTTTATGCTTTCCAGCTTGTCTTCATGAGTGTCGCCCAGGAATGCGAGAGTGACATGTATGTTCTCCGGCTCGGTCCATTTAAGACCTTCACCTGACAATTCCTGCCTGATTTCTGAAATCAATTTTTTAAAATTCTTGTCAGGATCGATCTTTATTCCGATAAAAATTCTTTTCATTTATATTCAGATTTTAATCTCATCAGCAATTCAGAGTTTACCATCCTCGATTTCCTGCAATAGGACTTCTATTAGCGCATCCTCGCCGAAAGGGTCATATTCATCCTTAAGATTCGTGCCGAATATCCTTGCTATGCCTTGCCAGAACGTTGCTGTAAGGCCGCCCCTGTAATCTTTTATAAGCTCATAAGAGGTGTTCTGCGTTTCCCTGTCGATAAGTTTTATCAGCAGTCGTCCCTGTGTGATTGTCATGTCTCTTATGTCATCCTCGAACTCGGCAAAGACATCCTTTTCGAATTCCTTAATGTATTCCCTGCGGGTTTTGTCGCTGTTCATGCTTGCCATCTTAACATTCACTTCATTCAGGCGCTGCCTGACAATAAGGGCGTAAGGGTAGACTTTTTTCAGGTTATAGATCAGCCTCTCATACTTCCTGTATTCACTTTTCCGTGAAGCTTCCTTCGTAGGCCTTCCCACTACAGTAACTTCCTTAATGGCAATTTCGGGTAAAACTTCACCATTCCTCTCGACATTCTGAATCAGGTATGATCTTCCCCCAACAGTATCCTTAAGGGCAGTATCTGTCTGAGCCATAAGTGAAGAGGTCAGAAAAAAAAGGAATAATATCGGGCCGAGGACTTTCAAATGAAATTTTTTTCCAAAGGTATCAAATAACGGGCCATATATTGAGTGATCTGATAATTATGCCCCGTGGATTTCCTAATTTTGTAAAAAGTACAAACATGTCTTTCAAGGTAGAAGATATCGAAGATCCGTCGAGGTTCAGGCTGTTAAAGAAAGTGGCATATGCCGACTTGCTTGGATTCGTGCTTGAGCATCTCGGGAAAAGGTCTTCTGTTATCGTTATCTTCTGGACTTCCTGCGCCTTTTTTCTCATGATTGCAATATATATAAGGATCAGCATCGCAGGTCTGTATCCTCATTCGCAGATTCTCTTGCATTCGTTTCTTGGCTTCATTGTTTATCCTGTCCTTTCGATCCCCATTCACGAGGGTCTTCATGTTATTCCGTACTATATCTCGGGTGCCCGCGATATCAGGGCAGGAATGGATCTGAAGCAATATCTCTTTTACGTAACAGCGCACAGATATGTTGCAAATTCACGTGAATTCAGGATTGTCGCAGCATTTCCTTACCAGATCATCAGTATAACCGTGCTTTTTCTCATCTTTTTTCTTCCGCCGGTATGGAAATGGAGCTTTTCACTTTTTCTTTTCACACACGCCACAATGTGTGCAGGTGATTTTTCACTGCTGAACTTCTATCATCTCAACAAGGACAAGGACATTTATACATGGGATGATGCTGATAAGAAGGAAGCTTATTTCTACGAAAAAATGCCTGAATAAGCTTTTGCGCATTTTATTTCTTGCTTTTAAAGCTGATTTTTATGATTTTTAAACTTGCTTCCCGACTGGCCGGTGAGGTGGAATTTATTGAAGAGATAAGAAAACCAGAAAATATGAAAAAAATACTGTTTGCTTCGCTTTTATTATTACTCATTTCTTTTGCCGGGTTATCCCAGAGAAAGATCATTAACCTTCCCGATCTGCCGGGTTATGTGACGCTCAAATGCGATTTTCACATTCATACAATATTCTCTGATGGAAACGTGTGGCCGACTGTAAGGATTGATGAAGCCATCCGCGATGGTCTCGATGCAATAGCAATCACCGATCATCTTGAGTACACTCCAAAGAAAGATTATATCCCGCTGGATTTCAATGCAGCATGGAAGGTTTCCGAAAATTACGCTAAGGAGCGGAACCTTATACTTGTTCATGGCACAGAAATAACCAGGAAGATGCCTCCCGGACATTTCAATGCATTGTTCATCAACGACGCATCAGCCATCGCAAAGGATTCTGTCTGGGACAGCTTTGAGGCTGCAGCCAGGCAGGGAGCTTTCATCCAATGGAACCATCCGGGCTGGAAATCGCAGGAGCCGGATGGCATACCAAAAATGTACGATATTCATAAAAGACTCATAGCAAATGGCTGGCTGCATGGAATCGAATACTTCAACGATTCGGAATATTATCCCCTGGTTTTCAGATTCTGTGAGGAGAATAAGCTTGCGCTGATGGGAAACAGTGATGTTCATGCAATCATCAGCGAAGAGTATGCCGGTGAATTAAACATACACAGGCCTATGACGCTCGTCTTTTCAAAATCAAGAACACATGATGCGCTGAAAGAAGCCATGTTCGCAAAACGTACAATGGTCTTCTTTACAGACAAGCTCGTGGGCAGAGAGGAGCTTGCAAGGCCTTTCTTCAATGCTTGCATCTCGGTTTCAAAGCCCTTTTATGAGAATGAGAAAAACATCTTCCTTGAAGTTACAAATACGTCGGATGTTCCATTTTACCTCGTGAACGGGAAAGAAAACACGCCGCCATCGGTAACACTAGGGCCAAACGCCGTTACAAGGATTGTGATCAGCAAGAAGGCATCACTTCCGCTTGAATATGACGTAAAGAATGTAATTATTGGGGAGGATAAGGTGTTGAGAGTGAAACTGGGTTATTAAGATTCAAGAACTTACACAGAGGACCACAGTGGACCACAGAGGTCCACAGAGAGCTTAAAAATATTTATACAATCTCTGTTTAACTCTGTGCCTTCTTTGCGCAACTCTGTGTAATTTTTTGAGATTTTAATTTACTGAATCAGAAATCCTCCTTTGCAATATTCATTACATTCTCCTCTTTCAGAATAGGCTTCAACCTGAATGAGTACTCGTATTTTGTTCCGGAAAGCCGGTATTCAGGATGTATCGGAGCCCCCCATGAGTTGTCGCCCCCCACTCCCATCTGTCCAAGATCCACATTAAGATTGACGAGGTCGCGCGGTTTCACGTCAATGGTATGAGTGTTGGCAGTAATTGCATCTTTCCTGTACTGCGAGAGTTTTCCGGGTGATTCGAAATCGTCGTGTATATTGTTGAGAGCAGCAAAGCATATCAGCGGATCACCTGCGATCATCAATCCGTTACCGGCATCATCGGTGAGAGTCAGCCAGCGTGTATCTGTTTTGTATCCGTTCTCCTGAGGCCTGATGTATGGCGTGTACTGATCCGATACGGTGCTTTCATAAAGTCCCACATACGCAGATGTCTTCCTGTCGGTATAATTCTCATGAGGTCCGCGTCCATACCATTTCAGATTGCTGTAACCTGCAGGCAGCTGCATCTGCATTCCCATCCTTGGGATTTCCGGAATGCCTGCTGATAATTTGGAGAACTGGTTTTTAACAACGATATCGCCGGTTCCGTAAACGGAATAAGTTGTTGCAAGCCCTGCAATCTTTTTACCTTTCTCATCCGGGATATCGTAAGTGAAAGTTACAACAACTTTCCCGGGCTGAGTTTGTCCGATATCAGCCCTGGTGACCTTTACCCTCTCACCGGCCTTTTTCCAGACTCCGAGAAGTTTGTCCATACCATAACCGTAATCGTTGTCTGTGGGAGGCCTCCAGAAATCGGGCTCCGGTCCTGCAAGTAAAAGATCCTTACCTTTATAATTATACGATTCAAGCCTGCCGGTGGCCAGGTCAAAGACGACCTTCATGTTCTCGCCTCCGATTTCAAGCTTTTCACCGGTCGTATTCGTTTTAAGGACAGCCAACGGATCAGGGGAAAAGGCTTGTTTCTTCTCTTCTGCAGGCAACTTGAACTGGGCCGTCGCATAAACATGATCTTCAGGAACCAGGTTCCACTCCTCGCTTCTCGAGAAGCTAAGATTCAGGAAGTATTCAGCGCCTGGTTCAGGTTTAATCTCAGGCAGAGGTATCATATAATTTGCCGATGTCTTGGGTTCACCGCCTGAAACAGGTATACTGCCGGACCCAATAACTTTTCCATCTGAGACAACCGCCCATTCGAAGCTGAACTCAGAAAGACTTGTAAAATCATATTTGTTGGTGATTTTTACCAGGCCGTTTTTAAGATCAACAGGCTCGAAACCAACATACTGGTAAACTTTTTTTACTTCCGAAAGACCCGGATGAGGAGTTCTGTCCGGCCACACGAGGCCGTTGAGGCAGAAATTGCCGTCGCTGGGCATGCCGGGTTCTCCGAAATCGCCTCCATACGCCCAGTACTTCTCACCATTCGGGCTTGTTTTTTGAATGCCCTGGTCAACCCAGTCCCACACGAAAGCTCCCTGGAGTTTCGGGTATTTTTCGATAACGTTCCAGTAATCCTGCAGGTTACCCGTCGAGTTGCCCATTGCATGAGCATACTCGCACAAAATCAATGGCCTGTCATTCTTCTGGTCTTTCGCGTAAGCTTCTATATCCTCTATTTTAGCATACATCGGGCACCAGATGTCAGTGTGCCTTTCAGGGGCGTTGGTCTCTTTCTCTGCACGTTCATACTGCACGGGACGGGTATTATCCCTTTCCTTTATCCATTTATATCCGTCCAGGAAATTGTGCCCGTCACCTGCTTCATTACCCATCGACCAGATTATCACCGAAGGATGATTCTTATCTCTTTCAACCATATTCCTCATCCTGAACAGGTGAGCGGCAGCCCACTCAGGTTTGTCGGCGAGCGTAACTTCTTTGGCATAGCCTGTACCGTGAGACTCTATATTCGCTTCATCTATAAGATAGAGGCCATATTTATCGCACATCTCATACCACAGCTCCTGCTGCGGGTAGTGCGACGTCCTTACCGCATTTATATTGTTGCTCTTCATCACACGGATATCTTTCAGTATGGTAGCCTCATCAACAACATGTCCTTCAACATCGTGATGCTCGTGCATGTTTGTGCCTTTCAGGTAAACAGGAACACCATTGACAAGAAGCTGTGAATTAACTATTTCCACTTTCCTGAAACCTATCTTGGTACTAACAGATTCCAGGTTTTTGCCCTGCTCATCGAGAAGGCTTATAACAAGAGTGTACAGGTTCGGCTTTTCCGCCGACCATTTCTTTATACCCGGGAACTGTTGCGAAAGAATGACATCAGCCCTGCCACCTTTAATCACAGCATCATTCTTCTCAGTCATTAGATTAAGTGAATCATCAAAAACAGAAGTCACAACCACGAACTTCCTGCCTTCATCAGCCACTGACCTGAGCGCAACGTTGAGCCTCAGCCTGCCGGCATTGTAATTATCCTCGAGATCTCCGTCGGCGAAGAAATCCTGAATGTAGGTTTTTGGCCTTGCATGAAGGAAAACACTTCTCTGTATTCCACTCAGCCTGAAGAAGTCCTGGTCCTCAAGATAACTGCCGTCGCTCCACCTGTACACCTCGACGGCAAGACTGTTTTCACCCTTTTGCAGGTATTTTGTAATATTGAATTCGGCAGGGGTCTTACTATCCTCCGAGTATCCAACAAGCTGCTCGTTCACCCACACGTAAAATGCAGAGCTGACCGCACCGAAATGAAGAAATACTTCCTTGTCCTTCCAGTCAGAAGGAACCTTGAAAAAACGTTTGTGCGAACCTACCGGATTCCAGTCATGAGTGACAAAGGGCGGAACTATCTTGTCTGATCTTCCCGTATGAGCCTGGTCATATTTCTGATCCCTGACACCATAGATTTCCCTGTAAAGGACGAAAGGAAACGGATGGTTCGTGTAAACAGGAACATCATAACCTTTCATCTGCCAGTTTGACGGAACATCAATTTCATCCCAGTCGCGCGTATCATAATCATCCTTGAAAAACCAATATGGCCGTTCTGCAGGGGTATTGGCAAAAAAGAATTTCCACTTTCCGTCGAGCAGCAGGTAGTTGGAAGATTTTTCCTTCGACCCTTCGAGTGCACCGGCTTCATCATTGAAGCTGATCATTGATGCATGCGGATCTTCCCTGTTTATATCGAATAAACCTGGATTTTCCCAGTCTCTTGGTTCCTTCTCTGTAAAGGCAACCCCCTCATACTTACTGTATTTCCTGCAGGCTGAAAACATTATGGCAACAAGAATTACAAAAACTGAGATTTTCTTCATGGTCCGTCGGATTTTTCAAGGGTGAAGATAGCAATTATGCTTTTTTGACAACCGTATTTCCACACCCTCCTGTAAGAATTTTTTCAATCAGGGAAGCATCCTCCTGAGAGTTGACACTCATAAACGGATTTGCCCTGGCTGCTTCATATCCGGTTTCAAAATACTGAGCATCCAGGGTCCGGATGAATTCCCACACGGCGTTGCTTTTATTCTGGCGAAGATACTGGTCAAGAGATTGAAGGACTTTTTTGCTGTAAATTGAATGGAGCGGTTCAATATACCCTCCTGACCGGGGAATAACAGCATCAGCGTTGCCGGTTCCGAACAATTCAAGCTGCTGAAGCACAAGATCCCTGCTGATAAGCGGCATGTCGCCTGCAACAACAAAAACAGCATCTGACGACGATGCTGTTAGAGCCGCGTGAATGCCCCCAAGCGGACCGACACCACGGAATATGTCAGGAACAAGCTTTACCCCGGAAATTTCACTGAATTCTGATGAAGAATTTGTGACTATCATAATCTCTCCGAAGAGGCCGGAAAAAGTATCAAGGATCCTGGATATGATGGTTCTTCCTCCCATGACAATATTTGATTTTGTGATGCCTCCCAGTCGTTTGGCGGCACCTCCCGAGAGTATGGCAGCGGAGATCGGTTTATCCATTTTTACACTTTTGCACGACACGTTCGCGGAATGAAAGTCCGGATATGACTAATTTACATGGTTTTTTGCAGATTATTTCGTAACTTGAAGAGTTTAATCCCATTTTCAGCATGTTTAACTAAAAATCGATCAAAATGGAAGAAATAAAGGAACTTTACCGCGACTATAAATCGGGAAAGACAGGCAGAAGGGACTTTCTAAGGAAGCTTGGAGTTATCACCGGAAGCACGTATGCAGCAGCTGCACTTCTGCCAGTTCTTGAAAAGAATGAATCCTTGCAGGACACCGATCTTACAACGGAATTCATAACCTATAAAGGTGAAACCGGCGACATGAGGGCTTTCATGGCTCATCCGAAATCAGGAAAGAAATTCCCGGCAGTTATTGTCATTCACGAAAACCGCGGGCTGGTTCCCCACATCCAGGATGTTACAAGAAGGATGGCAAAAGAGGGCTTCCTTGCACTTGCTCCCGATGCATTGTCTCCAGTGGGAGGAACACCTGAGGATATAAGCAATGTAGGTGAGAAGTTCAAGCAGCTTGTTCCGGAACAGACAACAAAGAATTTCGTTGCGGCGGTGAAATACCTGAAGACAAATCCACTTTCGAACGGGAAGGTTGGGTGCACAGGGTTCTGCTGGGGAGGTGCGATGACCAACCAGGTAGCAGTCAATTCGCCCGACCTCGATGCTGCCGTGCCATATTACGGGATGCCGCCGGCAAGCGAGGACGTCCAGAAGATAAAGGCGCCTATAATGGCTCATTATGCAGGTAACGACGAAAGGATCAATGCCGGCATACCTGCCTTTGAGGAAGCTCTTAAAAAATACGGGAAAGAGTACCAGATCTTTATCTACCCGGGAGCCCAGCATGCATTCAACAACGATTCGAATTCCGAAAGGTATAACGCCGAAGCAGCCAGGCTTGCCTGGGGAAGAACGGTGGGTTTTTTCAAGGACAAGCTAAAATAAAAGGAGTCACGAGTCACGAGTCAGGAGTCAGGAGGTGAAGTCAGAAGTAAGTGTCTGGCAGGACTGGTCACTGGTTCCTGAATATCTGGCCTATGGCCTCGACGAAGGGTTTGCAGTGATTGAAAAAATACCTGTAGCCCTCGCAAAGATAATTCAGCCCCGGCTCACCGTCCGGTGTTGTGATAAACCTGTTTTTCGGGCATTCACCGTTGCACATGTCCCGAACACCGCAATTGACGCAGTATGCGGGCAGAGTGTTCAGCTTAACCATGCCAAATTGAAGTTGTTGGTGGTTGTTGAGAAGCTCCTTTACAGATTTCTTTCTGACATTTCCGATAAGGTGATCGCTGTCGACATAGTGGTCGCATGAATAGAAGTCACCGTTTCTTTCAATCACAGGCACCGCGCCGCAGGTCTTTTTGAAAATGCACAGGGTGTGATCCTGGTTGAAGGCTGTTCTTGCAGCTTCCTCAAAGATCTGTATCCTGACGCGTCCGATGCCGTTCTGCAGCCATTGATCGAATATTTTACTCAGAAACAACCCGAAAGAGGCCGGATCGACGGTGTTTTCAGATACACCTGCAGGCATGTCAGGACGTCTCTCCACAAGAGGCAGGAAGGAGATGAAATTTGTACCCAGCTTCCTGAAGAAATTGTAAATCTTAAGAGGTTGTTTTACATTCACGGAATTTACCACGCAGAGTATCTCCGGGTTAATACCATGTTTTTTCAGAAGCTTGAAGCCGCTAAGCACCCTTGCGAAGGATGAGAGCCCATCCCTGTTACGCCTGAACTTATCGTGGAATTCCTGCGGGCCATCCATGCTGATACCAACATAAAATTTTTCCTCCGCAAAGAACCTGCACCACTCATCGTTCAACAGAGTTCCGTTAGTCTGTATGCCGTTATAAACAATTTTGCCTTCAGGTTTGTACAATTTCTGCAGCAGGACAACCTTCCTGAAAAAATCAATGCCTGCAAGAAGGGGTTCGCCTCCATGCCACGAAAAATTTACAGTATCGTCGCCGCACGCATCAAAATGTGAGCGGATATAATGCTCCAGCACCTCATCATCCATCAACCCTGAATCATGGTGCAGGTTTTTTTTATCAAGATAATAACAATAGTGGCAGTGAAGATTGCATTCCGCACCGGCAGGTTTGACGAATATCTGAAAATCGTTAATGCCCATCCTTCCACTTAATAATATTTTCTTTCCCCGGTTCAGCCATGTTCATCCTGATCCTCCATCCGACAGGAAAGTAATTATTTATCCTTTTACCGATATTCTTTACAAAACCGAGATTTACCCCCCTGAAGGTAAGAATGTTCCAGCCATCCTGCAAATCATTACAATTAAGGTTGTCGCGCCGCAGGTAGGAAAGTGTATCATTGTAGCTTATTTCAGTTGAGGGATAAGCATCTTTCCTGATATTCTGAGAAAGGGCAAGTTCGTGAGCAGGTATAAAATCATTCTTCTTTCTTGTGCCTGTGAGTGTGCCGCTGCTTACCACGTTAAGATGACTGAAAAGATGAAAGAATTCCCCGGCTTCACATGCAAGAGAAATAATATCCTCTCCCTTTTTCAGCAGCTTTCCGGCATCAGTGATGCTAACCTTTTCTGCCAAAGAAATATCTGTTTTATCAGGCATGAATTCATTTCTTTTTTGCGCCTTTATCCTTTCAGCTTCCTGCAATGCAGTTTTCCTGATAACCGAGATAAAAAAACCTTCACCCCTGATCTTCCCCGGGTAAAAACCATAGCCATGGATTCCCTCATAATCTATCTCTGTTACTCCTTCAAAACCTTCCACATTCAGGGGGAGGCATTCAGCTTCCTTATTTTTCGTAAGCCACAGGATATTTTCCTCATTTTCCCCAGGGTTGAATGTGCAGGTGCTGTATATGATCAGCCCGTTTTCTTTAAGGGAGGCCCAGACATCGCTGATAATCCTTTTTTGTCGCTCTTCACACAGCCTCGTATTTTCAACTGACCATTGATCAACCGCCAACCTGTCCCTGAACATTCCTTCGCCCGAACAAGGGGCATCGATCATTATGATGTCGAAATAACCTTTCAGTTTTCCGAAATCCGCAGGATCGTTCCGGGTAACAATAGTGTTCCCTTTACCCCACTTTGTGACTGTCTCCGCAAGAACAACGGACCTTGACCTGATCACTTCATTCGATACAAGAATGCTTTTCTTCCCTATAAGATCTGAAAGGTGCGTGCTTTTGCCACCCGGGGCGGCGCACAGATCAAGGACTCTCAGTTCGTCGGCCGATTTTACAATTTGACTGAAAGCTTCCTCAATAAACATTCCGGATGCTTCCCGTGGATAATAGCATCCAGAATGAAACAGGGGATCGAGGGTGAATGAAGGCCTCGACTCAAGGTAGAATCCCTCCCTGCACCACTTAACCGGCTTACTTTCCTCAGGAACCTGCCGCCACTTTCCGGGGTTAAGCCTGATGCTGACGGGTGACGGTTCTTCAAGAGACTTTAGAAGAAGATCCCTGTCAATATATTTCTGGGTATTTATGCGTTCGGTGAATTCTCCCGGAAACATTGGTAAAGTCTTTGATTCAGAATTCAAAGATCGTCAATCTTATCTGATTTATGTCATTTACCCTGCCTGTTCGTCCTTTTCCAGATGTAATATACAGGAATGCCAAGGAGAACAATAGCCAAACCGGGAAAAGTATAATTTGGTTTATAGATCAGAAGAATGATCATAATGGAAACAGTAGTAAGTATGTATAAAGCGGGAATAACAGGATATCCGAATGCCTTGTAAGGTCTTGGGATATCGGGCCTTTTAACGCGGAGCACGAAGATTGCCGAGATGGTGAGACTGAAGAATATCAGTACAGCGAAGATGACATAGTCGAGCAGGTTGCTGTAAGTTCCTGAAAGACAAAGCAGTATTGCCCATATTCCCTGCAGAATTATTGCAAACCCCGGTACGCCTCTCTTATTTATCTCTGCCACCTTCCTGAAAAACAAGCCGTCAGAGGCCATTGCATAGTAGACCCTTGGACCAGCAAGTATAAGTCCGTTATTGCATCCGAATGTGCTGATCATTATGAATACTGCCATTAAGATGGCTGCATAATCTCCAAAAATGACACTCATTGCAGATGTCGCAACCCTGTCATCCGTGGCGAACTGAATACCCCGGCTAAGCACATCTTCCCCGTCGGGAGAACCTGACAGGGGCAATATCCTGATATAAATAAAGTTGGTCAGGATGTACATGATCGATATTATTACTGTTCCAAAAAGAAGGCTCAACGGCACGTTCTTTTTAGGATTGATCACCTCCTCGGAAATATAGGTTACATTGTACCAGGCATCAGCTGAAAACAACGAACCCACAAGGGCAGTTCCGATGGCAGCAATCAATGCGAACCCTGCCAGGGTAATCTTCCCCCCGGAAGGGTCAATTTTTGAAGCTTCCCAGAAAACTTCCTTATTTATCTGCCATGAATCAATATTTCGCGTTGCAAGGAAGCCAATGACAATAAAGCCGAAAAGGGCAATTACCTTGGCAGAAGAGAAGATATTCTGAATTGTCTTTCCGGTTACGATTCCCAGGGTGTTAATCCAGGTCAGGAAAGCGATGGAAGCTATTGCAACCACCATTGTGCTGTTGACTTTCAGAGGACCAAGGCTGAACAATATGTTTTTTTGCGAGATCCAGGGAAACAGTACTCCTGAGAATTTGGCGAAAGCAACTGCAACAGCTGCAATTGTGCCGCACTGGATAACAAGGAAGGTGGTCCATCCGAACAGGAAACCCAGCAGCGGATGGTAAGCTTCCCTGAGATAAGCATACTGGCCTCCGACCCTGGGCATCATCGAGGCAAGTTCCCCATAGCTTAATGCACCGATTACAGTTATCAGTCCTGTGATAATCCAGCAAACCATAAGCCATCCCGGCGATCCCACATTCCTGGCGATGTCGGCGCTTACAATGAAGATACCGGAGCCGATCATTGCACCGGCTACCATTGACATCCCGTCAAACAGGTTTATGCGTTTCTGAAACTGGTGTTTTTCCTGCATCATACCAGGTTATCGTTTTTTCAAAAATAACTAAACATCCGGAAAATACACTTTCCGTTGGAGCTAAAGCAAAAGGAATTCTCAATTTAAATTGAGCTTCCGCTTCATTCAGCAAAAGTTTTTAAATTTATCAGAAAAACGAACCATGAAGAAGACTTTAACAAGATTATCAATTCTTTCTTTTTTCCTCACAGCTTTTTCGCTCTCTTCACTTTCACAATCCAACACCGGGCTTGTAAAGGTCATTGTTGCCCCGGATCATAAAGACTGGACATATAAAGTTGGTGAGAAAGCTGTTTTTTCAGTGCAGGTACTGAAATACGGAAATCTAATGGACAATGTCACAATCGATTATGAAGCAGGTCCTGAGACTCTCCCGGATGAAAAAAAGGAAGGCATAACATTGAAGAAAGGTACGACAGAGTTCACAGGGAGCATGAAGACACCGGGGTTTTATCGTGTAAGAGTCTGGGCTGTTGTAGAGGGAAGAAGGTATGAAGGACTTGCCACAGCAGCTTTTGAACCCGGGAAGATCCAGCCGACAGTAAAAGATCCGGCAGACTTTGAAGAATTTTGGAACAATGCCATTTCAGAGGCGAGAAAGGTGAGTCTCGATCCAAAGCTTACACTTCTTCCTGAGAGATGCACAAGCGATGCCAATGTTTATCACATCAGCTTCCAGAATGAAGCTTTGGGATCGAGGATCTATGGCATTCTTGCCGTACCAAAAAAAGCAGGCAAATATCCGGCCATACTCAGGGTGCCGGGTGCAGGCATAAGGCCTTATGCAGGTGATTCAAGAACAGCAGGACAGGGAATTATAACCCTCGAGATAGGCATTCACGGGATACCTGTTACCCTCGATCCGCAAGTTTATTCCGATCTGAACGGAGGAGCGCTTGCAGGATACTGGGGCATCAGGATGAATGACAAGAATATGCACTATTATAAAAGGGTGTACCTGGGCTGTGTTAGAGCTGTTGATTTTATATACTCACTTCCGGAATTCGATGGCAACAACATTGCAGTAACCGGGGGAAGCCAGGGTGGAGCGCTGACTATTGTAACATCGGGACTCGACAAGAGAATTAAATACGCAGCAGGATTATACCCTGCCTTATGCGACCACACAGGATACCTTAATAAAAGAGCAGGCGGCTGGCCTCATTATTTCAGGAACCGTGAGCCAAACCCCGGAGAAGTTGAAACACTTGCCTATTATGATGTTGTGAATTTTGCAAGGCGTGTTTCCGTACCGGGGTTTTACACCTGGGGATTCAACGACCTGACATGTCCACCGACCTCGATGTATTCAGCCTATAATGTAATTACTGCACCTAAAGAGCTGGAGATCTTCCAGGAGACCGGCCACTGGACGTTCCCTGAGGAAAATGATATGGTAAATAACTGGCTGATCAGCAAGTTGAAGGGAGGGAAATGATCTTTGAAACCAGCGAAGAATATAACCGCAAAGAACGCGAAAAATTGATACTCAAGGCTTCAAAGCATTATCATTTGGTGACGACCTCTCCTCTGAATCCCCTCTCCCAGGGGCGAGGGGACAATTGAGAAGTTGAATTATTTCTGCATGACACTTTTTGCAGGTTTTATGGGTATTCTGATTCATGTAAAATTTCCCCTTCCCACCCGGGGGAAGGGGCCAGGGGAAGAGGCCGACTAAAGCAAGAGCAGGAAGGCAGGCTTTGTAAGTTATTAATTTGATATTTCCGAGGTGTGCTCTTTGCGGTCAATGGAGCTAACTGTGATGAACTTCTTTTTCCGCCAGCCTGCTCTTCCTGAAACCATAAAGAAAATAGATCACCAGCCCGATAAGGAGCCAGATGCTGAACATTATCCAGTTCATTGTGCCCATGCCGGTAAGCAGGTAGAAGCAGGATAACAGTCCCAGAACCGGGATAAGTGAAAAGTTCTTAACGAATGACATTACGGCAATCACTATCCATACAAGGTAGAAAATAATCATCGGTATATTAAGGCTGCTCTTATCCTCGCCATGGTAGATTGAACCGGGTACATACCTGAATATAAGGAAAAAGGAGACAACAGTCATGGCAGGTACAATCCATTTGGCATTTACATAAGGCATCCTGAATCTTCCTGTTTCCTTTTTACCTGTTTCACGCGGCAGTATGAGCATGCCTCCGCAAACAAGTACGAATGCGAAGAGAGTTCCGATGCTTGTGAAATCAAGCACCAGCTTCTCGTCGGTGAAAAAGATAGGGATGCCTACAACCAGTCCCGTGACGATGGTTGCAAAACCTGGTGTCCTGTATTTCGGATGAATGGAGGAGAATTTTTTCGGCATCAGCCCGTCGCGGCTCATGCTCATCCATATCCTTGGCTGTCCCATCTGGTAAACAAGCAGAATGCCTGTCATTGCAATGACTGCCGCAACCGAAACAATGAACAGCATCCATTTCATCCCTTTCAGCTTGAAGATCTCGGCAAGAGGATCGCTAACTCCCATCTGTGTATATGACGCCATGCCGGTAATGATAAGAGCCAGTATCATGTAAATAACAGTGCAGATCACAAGGGCATAGATCATCGAACGTGGCAGATCCCTCTGCGGATTCCTGGTTTCTTCGGCAAGAGTTGAAATGGCATCGAAGCCTATATAAGCAAAAAACACTGCAGACACTCCTGCCATCACACCTCCGAAGCCATTTGGCAAAAAAGGTTTCCAGTTATCGATGTCAATATGAAATACTCCCACTGCAATAACCAGTGCAATGATGGCCAGCTTTGTAATGACCATTGTATTGCTGAGGTTGCGAGATTCCCTTGTTCCGACATAAACCAGGCTTGTCAAAAGAATATTGATGGCAACGGCAGGCAGGTCGAAGATGACCTTGACTCCCCACAGATGTGGCGCTGTCATCCAGGCATTAAGTCCTTCCCCGGGAGTATTGGAAAGAAATGACTGATGTGCATTCCTGTAATTTGTTGTGAGCCATTCGGGAATTCCCGGGACAAGATTTGTAAAATACCCGCTCCATGAAAATGCAACGTAAATATTCCCGATTGAATATTCCATTATCAGGGCCCAGCCGATTATCCATGCAAAAAGCTCACCGAACGTGATATAGGCATAGGTATATGCACTGCCCGACACAGGCACACGCGATGCGAACTCGGCGTAGCACATTGCAGTGAAGCCGCACGCAACAGCACACATGGCATAAAGGAAAATAACACCTGGCCCACCCGAAAAACATGCGTTCCCGATTGCGCTGAACACTCCGCCACCGATAATTGCAGCTATGCCAAAAAAAGTCAGGTCCCTTACTCCGAGCACGCGGTGCATGCCTGAACTGTGTCCTTCCTCGTCGGTTGTCAGGACCGATTTCCTGCGAAATAATGAATTCAAATTACTGGATTATGAACAAGTAAATATATTTTAATTATCCCAGGAGGATGTACCAATAAGCTGATTTGTTTTAAGATTGAAAAGTTACACAGAGGGAATCCTGAGGACCACAGAGTGGCACAGAGAATGAAATAATAACTCTGTGAAACTCTGTGTCTTCTCTGTGTTACTTCTTAATTACCAAATCCCACTTCCTTCCCTGTCATCCTGATCCTTCCCGTCAGAACCCGGGTGAACTGCGGATCGAGATAACCTGAGAATCCCGGTTGTTTTCCTCCCACAGAAATAGTAAAATAACCCGGTTCAATCACTCTTTTGTTCTTATTGTTTATTATCGAAAATTGTCGTGGTTCGAGGGTGAATCCGACTTCTTTCGATTCTCCTGCCTTGAGATTGATCCTTTCAAAAGCTTCGAGCTGACGCACAGGCCTTGGTGTTGTCGCTTTCTCATCGGTAATGTAGAGCTGCACCACTTCTTCCCCTTCCATTTTACCGGTATTTGTCACTGTAACCTTAACCTCCACAGGCTCGCCGGCAACAATCTTTTCGGGAATTGAAAGGTTACTGTACGAAAAGGTTGTGTAGCTCAGTCCGTAACCGAACGGGTATAGCGGATCCTTTCTGAAGTACCTGTATGTCTTGCCTTCCATATCGTAATTCTCGAAAGCTGGAATATCATTTATTGATTTATAATATGTTACAGGCAGCCGCCCTGCCGGGTTGAAGTCACCGAACAACACATCAGCCACAGCATTTCCACCCTGCTGCCCTCCATAACCGGCAAGCAGGATTGCCGCAGCTTTTTCCTGTGCACTGTTAACAGAGAGAGCTCCCCCGTTTGCAAGCACGACAATAACCGGTTTGCCTGTTGCAGTGACGGCGTCGAGAAGTTTTTCCTGGGCTGAGGGCAGGTTGAGGTTTGTCCTGTCACCGCCGCTGAAACCTTCGATCTTAATAGGCATCTCTTCGCCCTCAAGCCTCTGCGACAGTCCAAGAACAAGCACGACTGCATCAGACTGTTTAGCGGCTTCAACAGCCTTGCTGAGCATATCAGGCCGTGGAGGCGCCCAGAGAAGCTTCATGTCTGCATCACCTGCAAAATTCCTGTAAAGGACTTCAATCTTATACTTCTTTCCGGCTTCCAGTTCAACAGGAGTCTCCATGTGGAAGGCATGATGCTCGTTTCTGGAATTAAATATCCTTTTACCGTCGAGGATCACCTCATAGCCGGATGAACCCCAGCTCCCGATATTATAAGTGCCTGACATATCAGGGATAAGATAGGTGGTCCACCTGATCCCGAAATTATCATCGGGCATGTCATATCTTGGTGACAGGTGCTCCCAGTAGAAGTCAATGTTATCATCAACCCTGGTGAAGAGTGGTTCTCCCTTCATTTCCCTGTTGTTGAAGTATTCGCCTACTGCTCCCTGTTTGCCATCCGGTGTCTGAAGGTTTCTTGATGGAATGGGAACCAGGTTGTGGATGCCGTCTGCCAGGTCGCTTCCTTCAGCATAAATGACTTTTGTAACAGGACTTACCTTGGTGCAGATCCCTTCGAGAATAGTGACCGGATCTTTTGGGATGCCATTATAATTCCCGATGAGAGCTTCAAAATTGTCGGCATTGGGGCCAATGACAGCAATGCTCCTCAATTCTTTGGACAGAGGAAGGGCATTGTTGTTCTTGAGAAGAACAATCGATTTCCTTGCGGCATCGCGTGCAAGGGAATTATTGAAATCAGATGCATTGACGAAGAAGGGGATCTGTGCATAGGGGACAATATTATCGGGATCGAACATGCCGAGCCTGAATCTTGCTTCCATGACTCTTTTCACTGCGACATCGATATCGGCTTCGGTGATAAGTTTCCGGTCGATTGCAGTCATGAGGCTTTTATAATCCGAGCCGCATTCCAGGTCTGTTCCGGCAATGACAGCCATTGCAGATGCCTCAGCCGCATCTTTGGCGACTTTGGTGAACCGGTAGAAGTCGGATATTGCGCCGCAGTCTGAAACAATGTATCCCTTGAAGCCCCAGTCGTTCCTGAGTATCCCGTAAAGGATTGGGTTTGCACAGCACGGGTAATCGCGGAACATATTGTAAGCTCCCATTATGGAATATACTTTCGCATCGACTACAAGTGTTCTGAAAGCCGGAAGGTATGTTTCATGCAGATCGACATCGCTCACCTTTGCATTGAACTGGTGCCTCAGTGGTTCAGGACCGGAATGCACCGCGTAATGTTTCGCGGTTGCAACCGTTTTGAGATATTTAGGATCATCACCCTGCATTCCCCTGACGAACTGGTAACCAAGTCTCCCGGTAAGATAAGGATCTTCACCATAAGTCTCATGACCCCTTCCCCAACGCGGATCGCGGAAGATATTGATGTTGGGCGACCAGAATGTAAGACCCTGGTAAATGCCCGTCTTTCCTCTTCTCTGGAACTCATGATACTTTGCCCTGGCTTCGTCGGAGATTGCTGTTGCCACTTTCAGCATCAGTCCTTCGTCCCAAGAGTTTGCGATGGTTATTGATTGAGGGAAGACAGTGGCATAACCTGACCTGGCGACCCCATGCAGAGCTTCGTTCCACCAATTGTAAGCCGGTATTCCGAGCCTGGGTATTGCCGGTGCTGTATAAACCAGCTGATCGGCTTTTTCCTTCAGTGTCATCTTTGAAACAAGATCATTCACCCTATCCTCAAGGGCGAGGGCAGGATTCCTGAAAGGGAGATCATTCTGAACCTGGGCGTTGCTGATCGCTGTGAGCAGTACCAGGCAAATTACAAAAAGCTGTTTTTTCATGGTGTGTTTATATACTTTATTTCTCATGTGACGGAAATTCGCGCATGGGACTGAATCGGGGGTAGCTTTCAAATATTTCGGCATCGGGACCAACAACCCTTGGATCTTCGGATCTCTCCAGCTCTGCCATCAAAGCAGATCTCAATTCATTTTCAACAGCTGAGTATCCGGGATCGCCAAAAAGATCTGTGAGGCAGAACGGATCTTTTGCAGTATTGAATAACTGGAACTCAGGATTTTTCGAGAAACCAAGTTCAAAATAGCTCTTTAACAAAGGATCGTCATGATGCTCTATAATGAAAGATTTCGAAGGGCTTGCATCGACATCCGTGAAAGCCCATTCGGAAACATGCTTTCCATTCTCATCTATTCCATACATCGGCACAGGTTCTTTTGTTCCCGGTTTAAGAGCCCTGGGATCGCCTGCTGGCCAAAGATCAGGCCTGATGTTCCATACAAGCATATAATCTTTGCTGCGGATTGCCCTTACGGGATAACCAAGGTTGTTCCATCTCGATGAGGAATGTCGCTCCCTTCCGGCGTAAATGTATTTCCTGCTTTCATCGACAACACCCGATTTTTCTGATTTAAGGATATTCAGAATGCTGCGACCCGATATCGGCATCATTTTCTCCGGTTTTATACCTGTTATTTCAAGTATTGTGGGCGCAAGATCGGTGAAACTCACCGGATCCTCTACGATCCTGTCAGGAGGGAATCCATCAGGATAGCTAATTGCCAGGGGAACATGGATTCCATATTCATAGAAAAAGGCCTTTGCCCTTGGGAATGCCATGCCATTGTCGCTTGTGACTATTACGACTGTGTTGTCGAGTTCACCGATTGAATCGAGGTAATTCAGCATTTTGGAGAGATGACGGTCGAACCAGTCAATTTCCACGGCATAATCCAGTATATCACCTCTGATAATCTCATCATCCGGGAGAAATGCAGGCA
>JBLNAO010000057.1:0-4709 GCA_050259395.1 Chloroflexota bacterium | reverse complement strand
GCCCTATCTACCTGACCTCCTTCATTGCTTTCTGGATCCTGTCCATGATCGTTTTGCTGACTGGAACAAGAGGCAGCCTGAGTGTATTCTGACAGATATTCATCTGGCTGAGCATTGCTTTAACCCCTGAAGGATTGCCATCGGCAAACAGGAGATCGATGATCTCCATAAACTTGAAATGCATTTCCCTTGCTGCCTTAAAATTGTATTTCAGGGCGTTGTTTACGATTTCGCTTGTCTGGGCAGGGTAAGCATTGGCAAGTACAGAAATCACTCCTGCTCCGCCTGCTGCAGAAATCGGAATTATCATCGTATCATCTCCCGAAATGACGCTGAAGTTCTCTGGCTTGCCCTTGATGATCCTCATGATCTGGGCTATATCACCAGATGCTTCCTTCACAGCCACTATATTTTCGCATTCATTCGCGAGCTGGAGGCATGTATCAGAAGATATGTTGCACCCGGTACGGCCAGGAACATTGTAAAGTATCACCGGGAGAGGACAGCTGTTTGCAAAAGCCTTAAAATGCTGGAAAAGGCCTTTCTGCCCGGGTTTGTTATAATAAGGAGCAACAGAAAGCACTCCATCAACGCCGCTCAGATTGGTTTGCCTGACAAAATCTATGATTTCCTGGGTATTGTTGCCTCCGATACCGACAACCACGGGAACCCTCTTGTCTACTGTTTCTATAACATACGATATGATTGCTTTCTTCTCGTCTTTGGTCAGAGTGACTGATTCTCCCGTTGTACCAAGGGCAACTATGTAATTGACTCCTCCGTCAATAATATGATTGACCACTCTTCCGAGTGCCGAAAAATCAATGCTTAAATCATTCTTGAATGGTGTAATGATGGCAACTCCCGTGCCTCTGAATTTTTTCATCTTAAATTTAATGGTTAATGTATCTTTTCAGTCTGCCCTGAGTGTATCATCTCGAGATAATGTACTGCCTGTCCGAGATAGTCCTCCACGTTCACGGGTTTCTTCATATCGATCATGAGGTCGAATACCTTGCCGTTTTTTTCTCCTTCAAACAATCCGACTTTCAGAGCGGCATCCGACAACCAGGATACATATTTCAGGGGAAGCAGTTCTTTAAAATTTATGTCGATGAGGATGTCAAACCTGTTTTTTATAAAAGACTCGCTTTCAGGGGATAAGGGAAGGTAAAAGAAGCTTAGTTCTTCTCTTCTCATGCAGGCGAGATAGCGGATGGCTGTATACTGGTCAGGCAGGTTCTTGCCCGGGTAATAACCGAGTATTTTAACTTCTATATTCCTCTCACTCATCTTCAGGCAAAACCTGGAAAGACCGGAGAAATCAACAACTTCGGTGGCATCCCATATTATGCCTATCTTCCTTACCGAGTCGATATTTGAGTAACATACCCTTCTGCTGGTCTTTTCCAGCTTTTTTCTCAGGATTGTATTACCGATTTTCAGTCTGATGCCTTTGGCCAGTTCCATGGTACAAACCTAACAGTTTTTTGGAAAAATCATAGAGTTGATGCTATTCTTCGCCGATAATTTTGAGAAATTCATTCTCATCAACAAGCGGGATGCCAAGCTCAGAAGCTTTCTCTTTTTTTGCAGGACCCATATTTTCACCTGCCAGGATGAATGAAGTGCTTCCCGAAATTGAGGAGGAGTTTTTACCTCCATTATTCTCAATAATCTCTTTGTATTCATCCCGTGAATGTTTTTCAAAAGTTCCTGAGATGACAATGGTTTTTCCGGCAAGGCTTTCGCCTGATTTACCGGCAACGGAACTGTCGCTTAGTGTGACTCCTGCAGCCTTCAGCCTGTCGATAACCTCCTTGTTATCATTGTCTGCAAAATATGCGACTATGCTTGCAGCGATTTTAGGTCCGATTTCATGTACAGCCATTATATCGCCCAGTGCAGCATTCATCAGGTCATCGATATTCCTGAACTTCTTTGCAACAGTTTTTGCCACGGTTTCGCCCACATGCCTGATCCCCAGTGCGTAAAGCACGCGAGGGTAGGGGACATTTACCGATTTCATTATGCTGCTTATAATGTTTGAAGCTGACTTTTCACCCATTCTTTCAAGGGGAACAAGATCCTCCTTTTTAAGGTCATACAGGTCGGCGAAAGTTCTTATCATTTTCCTGCTGAAGAGGAGGTCGACAGTCTCTTCACCCAGACCTTCAATATTCATTGCCCTCCTGCCGATGAAGTGCTCTATCCTGCCTTTAATCTGGGGAGGGCAGTGAAGATAATTGGGACAGAAGTGATTTGCTTCACCTTCATTCTTCACCAGTGCTGTACCGCATTCCGGGCAGTTCGTAACGAATTCAATCCTTTTACTGTTTTCGTCCCGTGCAGTAACATCCACACCCACAATTTTGGGAATTACTTCGCCTCCTTTTTCGACAAATACAATGTCGTTCAGGTGAAGATCGAGAATGGCAATCTGATCTGCATTGTGAAGAGTTGCCCTTTTCACCGTAGATCCTGAAAGAAACACAGGTTCAAGGTTTGCAACAGGAGTAACTGTTCCTGTCCTTCCAACCGAGAATACAACTGATTTAAGTTTTGTTGAAGCTGTTTCTGCCTTGAATTTGTAGGCTATTGCCCACCTGGGCGATTTTGCCGTGAAACCAAGTTCCTCCTGCTGCCTGAGGGAATTAACCTTTATAACAACGCCATCGATATCGAAAGGCAGTTTTTTTCTTTCAGTGTCCCAATGGCTTACAAACGCAAAGACTTCATCAATGTTCCTGCACAACTTCATGCTATCGGCTACATTGAAGCCCCATTGCTTCGTTTTCATAAGGTTGTCGTAATGCGTGTCATGAGGAAGATCTTCCGAAAGCAGGAAATAGATCATGCAGGTGAGCGATCTTGAAGCAACTATCCTTGTATCCAGGGTTTTGAGAGTTCCGGCTGCAGCATTGCGAGGATTTGCAAAAGGTACTAGTCCTGCTTTGGTCCTTTCTTTATTAATCCTTTCAAAAACGGAACGGGGCATCAGAATCTCACCCCTTACTATGAACTCACCGGGAATTTCTTTAACATTCATCTTTATCGGAAGGCTTCTGATAGTCCTCACATTTACAGTAACATCGTCTCCCCGTGTCCCGTCGCCTCTCGTAAGAGCCCTGAGCATCGACCCATTGCGGTATGTTATGCTGATTGAGGCGCCGTCGAATTTAAGCTCGCATACATATTCGACTGTTTCAGAAAGTGCCTTTTTAATTCTGGCATCGAATTCTCGGAGTTCGTCTTCACTGTATGTGTTTCCGAGCGAGAGCATTGGATATGCATGAGGATACTGGACAAATTCCGTCTGGAGGTCGCTTCCTATTCTTCTGGTGGGTGAATCCCCTGAAGCAAATTCGGGAAATTTCTTTTCCAGTGTGTCAAGCTCATTCAGCAGAATGTCATATTCGAAATCCGATATGGCAGGCTGATTCAGAACATAGTAATTGTAATTATGTTCTTCAAGCTCTTTCCGGAGTTTATCTATACGGTCCTTTGCTTCAGCTTTAGTCATATAAAAAAATCGTTATCCAGCTAATAATATTACTTACAATATAGATTGTTCCGGGTTAAGATCCGCAACAATTTATCGAGCTTCTGATCCGGTATTCGGGGAAGTGCGAAGGGTGATGCATTTGTATTAATATAGTGTCTTCGCAAGTAGCTTAACAGTGAAAATCAATTAATTAATTAAGACGCAAAGGCTATTAGACTCCAATAAAAATAGCACATGTTTATTTCTTTTTTTCTTCCAAAACGAGACCTTCATATATATAGAGCTCGGCATTCTTCCAGCCATCCCAGCCAATGCCTGCCTTGTCGCGTGAGGTATAACCAAGAAACTGCTCTTTTGTCCAATGGTTCTCTGTTGCAACCTGTGGAAGCATTGTTCCGCTTCTTGTTCCCTGTTTGATATAAATACCGTGACGACCGAGAACAAGCTCGCTGATGTCGTTTATCCGCTTCAGTGGACCAAGAACCGTTATTTCAAATTCAGTTTTTTCAAATTCCTCTTTTGTGAGAGGACCAAACCGCGGATCACCGAATGCCGACGATATTGCCGAAGCCTGAACCACTTCATAGAGCGGATCTGAAGAAACGAACCTTCCAATGCAGCCGCGGAGAACACCATCGATCTTTAAAGTGACGAAAGCACCCATTGCCTCAGATAGCTTCGGTGAAAGAACCCCGGGGAATTGATATTTGACATTATCGAACCTGGCCTTTATACAGTTCCTGGCAATTGAGAAAAGCTGCTCCTTTTCCTGTTCGGTGAAGGAAAATTCTTCGTTTCCGGATTTTTCAGTAAGCGAGATTGCGTTATAACCTACAACTTCATTCCTGCCTCCATACGGGGAATCGCCTGAGTTACTGTAATCCAGAAGGTTGAATTCGAGCTTGTTGTTCCCTTCCGCCAGGTACAGGAGTGTGAGGCCCGATGTCCATCCGCACATGCTGGTCACCAGGCCTTTCACCTTTTTAGCTGCATTATTCTCAAGGGCGGCAAGGAAGAATGCCGGTTTTCCCGAAGCGATTGCCAGCGCGGTCTGCTTATCAGCTTCCACAGCTTCCGCATAAGGGGGATAATGAGAGAAATCACTGCTTATCACAAACAGGTTGTCTGATGTGAAATATGGCTTCAGAGCTTCAGCTACCAGTTTTATGGTGCTCTCCTTCTGTGTACCGATAATGATCGGAAC
>JBLNAO010000056.1:0-10511 GCA_050259395.1 Chloroflexota bacterium | reverse complement strand
AAAAAGCCAAGACGAGGATCCGGTATATCGTACACCTCTCAATCGCCCTGCTGTTCTTTATAAGTGTTATGATCTTCAGCATCGTGAACGACGAGGCTGTAATCGACAAGCTTTTCACGATAGCAGGTTACACTTACGGCCCATTGCTCGGCCTTTATTCATTCGGAATGTTTACCAGCAGGATCGTGAATGACAAGGTTACACCGGCAATTGCGGTACTTTCACCTGTCATTTGCTTTTTTCTGAGCAAATACTCTGTTCAGCTTTTCAATGGCTATAAATTTGGCTTCGAGCTTCTGCTCCTGAATGGTTTTTTAACATTTGCGGGACTATGGGCCTTCAGCAGGAAGGGCGGTGAAAGTGACCGTTAAGAGGTAAACACTCGACGCTCACACTCGACACTCGACGCTTTACGCTTTAAACTTTACGCTTTACGCTTTACACTCAAGGAGTTACCCCGGGTGCAACATCTTCATCATCTTCAGGTGCAGGAGGAAGGATAATCACCCTCTTTGTCCTGTAAGGTATGTTCCAGGTGATGAAGTAGCTGAGCCCCGTGCTTACTTTTTTTCCTGCATCGCCAAAGCCGGGAAGGTAAAGCATCCTGAGATCACTCCCGGTGCCAGAACTGAGCAACACCCTTATGTTGATGTTCCATCCGATGCTTACATTCCTGAAAATTTCAGCTCTCACCGAGGGTGTGGCTTCCACAAAATGTGCTATCCCCGATATCGATGGAACAGATGTCTGAACCGGGCCCCAGTAATTCTCTGTTTTTAATAATGGTACTTCCGAACTGAAGCGGCTTATGCCGTAATGGAGCCCTATGCCGGTGAAATATTTGCCCTGCGCCTTTTTGGGCCCCATGAGATTGAAATCCACGCCGGCCTTGAAGAAGATGCCATTAGCCTTATAATCATAATTATGCTGTGAGTAATTGTAGTTTACATATCCGCCTCCGATCATCAAAGCTCTTTTTTCAGATATGTCGTAAGAGAAATTGGCTTCAGTTGAGAGAATGTTCTTATCGAAAAAATACATCGCCGGCCCCGACACTTCAATCCCTGTCCTGATCTTCAGCGGGACATAAACGGTGTCCTGCGCCTTCAGAGTAGCACATCCAACCACGGCGATCAGAATGATATTAATAAAATATGCGAATATTCTCATCATCGAGTGTTGTGATTATTCTGTTTCTTATCTCCACAGAAACTATAGTGTTCCTAGTAAAGACAAGACTGTCAGGATAGATGTTGTGGTAATAAGTGTAACCGCATTCTTTCGAGATCAGATGAGGATAACTGTAATGCCTTATCATCAGTGTATCGCTGACCCCGTTTATTCTAACTACAAAATCAGAGAATGAATTTGCCGGATTTAGCGGCAACCTCGCAATCTTGATGGCCGGGACAGCAGCATATATCTTTGATGTGTCTCTACCCAGTCCATAAACGGTCAGGCTGTCGGGGATCTGGACGTTCTTTGATGTGTAGCTGTAAAAAGAGGCTTTAAGAAATGATTCTGTTTCATCAAGGCACGATTCGGGAGTGCATGAAGCAAAAAAAGCAACAATGCCTGCCAGCAGAATAAATATGTACCGGGTAGAGTGCTTTTTCATGATTTTCCGACAGGCCTCAAAATTACAAAAATAATGAAGCCGCAATTATGCCGGAAAGCAAAAACATGTCTTACACCTTAGTTTCTTCCCAGAACTTTGGAAGGTTCCTGAGTAAAACGTTAATGCCATTCTTAATCTTTATAAGCACATTGACATCGGAATAGCTGCGTGAATATATGTCCTCGATAATGTCTTTGTAATGATTTGTAATCAGGTTTCTTCGTAGCTTCAGGGTGGGGGAGAGCTCGCCGCTCTGTGTCGACCATTCCTCTGTTACGAGCCTGAACCTTTTAATCTGCTCATGCTCTCCAAGGGTGTCATTTATCGTTTTTATTTCCCTTGCAAACTGGTTTGTCACCTCGGGCATTTCAACCAGGTCGGCGTTATCGCGGAAATGTATCCTGTGGCCGGCGCACCAGTCATGGAGATAAGAGAAGTTCGGGGAGATCAGTGCACTGGCAAATTTCTCATTTTCACCGATCACCATGGCCTGTTCTATGAAGGGTGATTCTTTCAGCCTGTTCTCAATAGGCTGCGGGGCAATATACTTGCCTGCAGAAAGCTTGAACATTTCCTTCTTGCGGTCGGTGATCCTCAGGAACTTGTTATCCTCCATAACGCCAATATCGCCGGTATGAAACCAACCTTCCTTATCGATTACCTCTGCAGTCAGCTCAGGAGCTTTGTAATATCCGAGCATCAGGTTTGGCCCTTTTGCAAGGATCTCGCCGTCATCTGCTATTTTGACACTGACATTGTTTAGGATGGGACCTACAGTTTCAAACCTTATCTGACCGATTCTGAAAGGATTGACTGCAATCACTGGTGAAGTTTCTGTAAGGCCATATCCCTGGATTATTGGCAATCCTGCAGCCCAGAAGATCCTCTCGAGTCTCGATTGGAGCGCGGCTCCTCCTGAGACAACGACAACAAGCTCGTTCCCCAGGGCGGCTCTCCACTTGCTGAAGATAAGCCTGCGTGCTATCCTCAGCCTGAACTTATAAAATTGTGAATTTCCTTCAAGCCTGAATTTCATACCAAGATGCACAGCCCAGAAGAAGATCTTTCTTTGTAAGAGCGGCAGGCTTCTTCCCTTGCTAATTATATTGTCATAAACTTTTTCAAGGAGCCTTGGCACCGTGACAAAGATGTGAGGTTTGATCTCCTTGATCATCTCACCCACAGTACCCATGTTCTCGACGTAATAGATGCTCATTCCCTTGTACTGGAAATGATAGTTCATCATTCTTTCAAGCACATGGCAAAGAGGAAGAAAGCTCATGGCCCTGTGCCGGTAACCGAGGTCGTGAGCGCCAATTGTCTCTTTCACGTTCGAGAGAAGGTTTGTATGACTCAGCATTACGCCTTTGGAGTTGCCCGTTGTCCCCGAAGTGTAAATTATGGTAGCGGGATCATAGGGTTTTATGTTGTTCCTGATGAGCTCCAGCTCACCCAGGTACTCCATCTTATGCTTTTTCCCTTCATCAAGTATCTCTTCAAATGACCTTATATTTTCCGAAGGATCGAAAGTGAAGACCTCAATTTTCCTGTTCATTTTGCTTATGATGGGATTCACCTTATTAAAGATGGATTTGTTCCCGACTATAAGTGCTTTTATATCAGAATGATCGAGGATGTAAGCATATTCGTCCGTTCCTATAGTAGGATAAATGGGAACATGAATCATCCCCGCCTGGGCTATCCCTGCATCAGCGAAGTTCCATTCCGGCTTGTTCGGTGTTATGGTGCCTATCTTGTCACCAGGCGAGAATCCCATCGACAGCAGGCCACAACTCACCAGGTCGGCATTTTCGATTGCATCGGCCGATGAATATTTTATCCACTTGCCGTCCTGCCTTCCGCAGAACATGTCTTCGCGGGGATAATTTTCATGTGAGTGGCGGATAATGTCGAATGTCCTTGTAACTTCCATTATGACACAGTTTTTGAACGGGAACAAGTCTACAAAATTTTTCGAACAAAAATTAACCTGTGTCTTTAAAAAATCATGGCATCGATACACTTAATTGATTACCAATGTGATATATAAAGAAATATCTGGCCTGTATTTCGAACAGAATTAATGATAGCCATTTCTCCGCATTAACGGCTGCCTGGTGAAGGAGCTTATAATTTTCTTAAGTATGCTTCAGCCTTCTGTATTGCTGACCCTATTCCCGATGGATTTTTCCCCCCTGCGGTTGCAAGAAAAGCCTGTCCTCCTCCGCCACCGGCGATTTCAGGGCTTATATCCTTAATTATAGATGATGCATTAATATTACGTTCTTTAACAAGATTGTCTGAAACGAGGACAAGCAGGTTTGCCTTGCCATCAATTTCAGACCCAAGCACAAGAACTGCATTGGCGACCTGGCTTTTAGCCTGCCAGGCTGCATTTTTCAGACTGTCCGGCGAAGCGCCGTCAATCGTGCCTCCTATGAACTGAATTCCATTTATATCTGTTGCATTGGCTAAAAGAGCTTTCATTGCCGTAGCCGCAAACTGAGCCTGAAGTTTCTCCAGATTCTTCTTAAGTGAACCGTTTTCGGCGATCAGCCTGCTTATTGCATCGGTTATTTTTCCGGTGGATTTCAGCATTGAACTGACCTCTTCGAGGGTTGACAGTCTTTCATTTATGTAATCTTCAGCTCCGGATGCAGTCACAGCTTCTATCCTTCTGATACCTGCGGCAATTGCCCCTTCTGACACTATTTTCAGAATGCCTATCCTGCCTGTCGATGTCACATGTGTTCCGCCGCATAGTTCCACTGAGTCGCCGAATTCAACCACCCTTACCTTTTCCCCGTATTTTTCCCCAAAAAGAGCCATTGCCCCCATTTTTTTTGCTTCATCGAGCGATATGTTGTTCGAGATCCGGCTGTGATGATCTTCCCTGATCATCCTGTTAACCATTTCCTCGACCTTCGCAAGCTCTTCCTTCGCAGGTTTGCTGAAGTGACTGAAATCGAAACGCAGCCTTTCATCGTTCACAAGCGAGCCTTTCTGCTCGACATGTTTTCCCAGGACAGCCCTTAGAGCATGATGCAGCAGGTGTGTCGCGGTATGGTTGTTTGCTGTCAGCTGCCTTTTCTCAAGATCCACAACGGCCCTGAATGCAGCTGACGGATCAGCAGGCAGCTTGTCTGCAAGATGGATGATAAGGTTGTTCTCTTTCATAGTATCGAGTATCCTCACCTTCTCTGACTTTGATATCAGCATGCCGGTATCGCCAGCCTGGCCTCCCGATTCTGCGTAGAAAGGAGTCCTGTCTAGTACGATCTGAACAGAGTCTTTTCCCTTTGTTCTTACCTTCCTGTATTTGATTATTTCTACATCATCTTCAGTTTTCTCATAACCAGTGAAAACAGTGCTCTCAGCTTCTTTGAGTATTGTCCAGTCGGCTGCTTCAACCGAGGCATCCTCTCGCGAGCGGTCTTTTTGTTTCGCCATCTCGCTTTCAAAACCTTTAATGTCGAGAGTAAGATTATTCTCCCTCAGGATGAGCTGGGTGAGATCGACGGGAAACCCGTAGGTATCATACATTTCGAAGGCCATCCTGCCCGGCATTACACTCTTCTTTTCCTTCCTGAGATCCTCGACAGTCTTCTCAATCATCTTAAGACCTTTGCCCAATGTCTTGAGAAATGAAGATTCCTCTTCAAAAATTATTTTCGAAATATGATCTTTTCCTGATTTCAGTTCCGGGTAATTGTCACCCATCTTAGCTGCAAGCACAGGCACAAGCCTGTAAATAAACGGTTCTTCCGCCCCCAGGTTCGTATAACCATATCTGACTGCACGGCGTAATATTCTCCTTATGACATAACCTGCCTTGTTATTTGAAGGGAGCTGGCCGTCGGCAATGGAGAAGGAGACAGCCCTCAGGTGATCAGCAATGACCCTCATTGCGATGTCCCATTTGTCATTAACCCCGTACTGCCTGCCTGTGATAGAGGATATCTCCTTAATTATATCCTGGAAAATATCGGTTTCATAGTTCGACTTTTTGCCCTGCATTACCATGCACAGCCTTTCGAACCCCATTCCGGTATCGACATGTCTTGCGGGAAGCTGCTCCAGTGATCCGTCTGCTTTACGATTGTACTGAATAAAAACAAGGTTCCATATTTCTATGACATGGGGATGACCCTTGTTGATAAGCTCTTTACCAGGAACTTTCCTTCTTTCTTCATCATCCCTTATGTCTACATGTATCTCAGAACATGGTCCGCAAGGGCCTGTTTCACCCATTTCCCAGAAATTGTCCTTCTTGTTACCTTCGATTATCCTGCCATCGGGATTGGTGAAGCATTTCTTCCAGTAGCCGTCTGCTTCATCATCGCGTGAAACATTTTCATCGGGGCTGCCTTCGAAAATTGTGGTATAAAGCCTGTCTTCCGGTATCCCAAGCCTGCCATGAAGCAACTCCCAGGCCCATTCTATTGCTTCTTTTTTGAAATAATCACCAAACGACCAGTTACCCAGCATTTCGAACATCGTATGATGGTAAGTGTCGTGGCCGACCTCCTCTAGATCATTGTGTTTGCCCGATACCCTGAGACATTTCTGTGAATTTGCCACACGGGGGTATGTTGCAGGCTGATTACCCAGAAAAATATCCTTGAACTGATTCATTCCCGCGTTGGTGAACATGAGGGTAGGATCATTCTTTACAACCATAGGTGCAGAAGGGACTATCTTATGTTCTTTCGACCTGAAAAAATCAAAAAAAAGCTGCCTCAGTTCGTTTGAATTCATCATTAATCGCAAATGTTAAGGTTTAATATACCCGTTTTTGGGCTTGTAAAAGTAATTTATTTGATTTAGATTTGTCCGATAACATAGGAAAATTCAGAAAAAACCTCGGTCTTTTGACACGACTTCGCAAATATGAACTTGATCTTTCTGACCTGCAGTTCAAGCTGATACGGTTGCCATTCAAGGCTAAGATCAGGCGTTTTTTGTTCTGGTTCGGCCTGTCAGTTGTCATTTCTGTCTTCTATTTCTTTCTTTTCCAAAAACAATTCGGTTCTCCTAAAGAGCGGTTGCTTAAGCAGCAGCTCGAGAATATGAAGCTGCAGTATTCTCTTATGGGGAGGGAAATGGACAAGACCCTTGCGGAACTCAACAGCTTCACTTTGTCGGATGACAACAGGTACCGTCCTATCCTCGACATGGAAAGCATACCTGCGGCATACAGAAAAGGAGGTTTCGGAGGAGTCGAAAGATTCACCGATATCAAAGGATATCAAAATTCTGATCTTCTTGTCTCATTCAGGACAAAAATTGAAGAGATAAAAAACATGGCATCCGTGCAGGCAGAGTCTTTCTCGGCACTTGAAGAGGGTGCAATGGAATGGAAGCGGCAGGTTGATCATTTCCCGGGAATAAGCCCCGTAAGGGTAAATTTCCAGCTTGGCGATGGTTACAGTTTCAGGGCTATTCATCCCGTCCTGGGCACTCCCAGGATGCATAACGGCCAGGATTTCAGAGTACCTTACGGCACCGAAGTATTTGCAACCGGCGACGGCATTGTCGTGGAATCGGGTTATAGCAACGGAGGTTTCGGGAATTATGTGGTAATCGATCACGACTATGGACTCGCATCTCTATATGGGCACCTGAGCGAAATAAAGGTTCCAAAAGGAATGAATGTGAAACGTGGCGATCTTATCGGTGTCAGCGGCAATTCGGGACTGTCTTCGGGTCCTCATCTCCACTACCAGGTCGAGCAGAAAGGCCATGCAATCAACCCGCTTAATTTCTTCAACAACGACATGACTCTCGATGAGTACAATGAGATGATCGGGGCATTCAGCTCAAAGTCCAAATTCAGGTAGTCTTTTTTCTCTTCCGCGTTTAAGTATTTTAGTTATTTTTCGGAATTGATTATCTTTGCTATTATGGCCAGGACAAAGTACAAGTTCAATCCCGAATCTCTCAGTTTCGACAGGATCCGTCTTGGGTTCAAAACTCTGATTTTCAGGTTTATGTCTTACTTTATCGGTTCTGTGATTGTCGCGCTTGGTTATTGGGTGATCTTTGCTGCTTTTTTCGACTCGCCCAAAGAAAAGGCTCTTGAACGCGAAATTGAACAGCTTACAATCCAGTATGACCTTATACACCGTGAGATGGCAAGCATCGAAAAAGTGCTTGACGGACTCCAGAGAACCGACGACAATCTTTACCGGACTATTTTTGAATCGGAGCCTATTCCCTCCACCCTCAGGGAGGGCGGCGTGGGCGGTGTAAACAGGTACGAATCGCTTGAAGGCTATACAAATTCGAAGCTCGTCATAGAAACCGCAAACAGGCTGGACAAGATAAGGAAGAAAGTGTACGTTCAGGCAAAATCGTTCGATGAGCTTATCGATCTTGCAAAAAGCAAGGAAGAGATGCTCAGGTCGGTGCCGGCAATCATTCCAATCTCAAACAAGGATCTTACCCGCACAGCTTCAGGTTATGGCTGGAGAATTCACCCTATATATAAAATAAGCAAATTTCATAACGGGATGGATTTCACTGCGCCCGAAGGAACTGAAGTTTATGCAACGGGCAACGGCACGGTTATCAAGGTGCAATCATCGCAGCGCGGGCTTGGGAAACATATTATTATAGATCATGGTTTTGGGTACCAGAGCATATACGGCCATCTCAGTAATTTCAATGTAAGGGTTGGACAGAAGGTTCAGAGGGGTGACATAATTGGTTATGTGGGCAATACGGGACTGTCGGTTGCAAACCATCTTCATTATGAGATCAAGCTTAATGGGCTGAATGTAGATCCGGTAAATTATTATTTCGAGGATCTCACAGCTCTCGATTACGAAAGGATGGTTGAGCTGTCTGCAAAAACCGGACAATCCTTTGATTAGCAAATTACATCAGTTTTTATGAATAAACCCCTGAGACTATTTTTGTCTTTCTGCATATTTTCACTTACGGCTTCAGCGTTTTCATCGTCATTGGTCGATACCTTAGTTATAAAGGACACACTTGCGGTTAAACGGGTGGTGATAACAGGTGTGGGGGATATAATGCTTGGGTCTTCCTTCCCTTCGGTAAAATACCTGCCTCCTCACGATAATCCATTGCTTCTGCTCGAGAGTGTCGCAGACACGCTGGCTGACTCGGATATTACTTTCGGTAACCTCGAAGGCTCTTTTCTCAATGATGGGGAAGTTGCAAAGAAATGCAAAGATACGACCGTGTGTTACCTCTTCAGGATGCCTGAACGGTATGTTTCGGCGCTCACTGCAACTGGTTTTGACATTCTCAGCCTGGCAAACAATCATTTCGGCGATTTCGGCCTTCCTTCAAGAATAAGGACGAAGGAGCTTCTTGATTCGGTGGGAATAAGATATGCCGGCCTGGTTGAGCATCCATGGACGATTTTCGAAAAAGACTCTGTTGTTTATGGTTTCTGTGCTTTTGCACCGAATGCCGGGACAATGAATATCAATGATATCGACAGCGCTGCAGCGATCGTCAGGATGCTCAATGACACCTGCGATATTGTCATTGTATCTTTTCATGGAGGCGCCGAGGGAAAGGACTTTCAGAATGTCCCCAGGGTCCCGGAGATATTCCACGGAGAGGACAGGGGCGATGTTTACAGGTTTGCCCATGCTCTTATCGATAACGGAGCTGATGTCGTATTCGGTCACGGACCACACGTGACCAGAGCCGTTGAAGTATACAAGGACCGTTTTATAAGCTACAGCCTCGGAAACTTCTGCACATATGGCAGATTCAATCTTGCAGGCCCTAACTCGCTTGCGCCCATCGTAAAGCTGAATGTCGACATTACCGGAAAATTCCTGTCAGGCAGGATCATTCCTGCTTTCCAGCCATGGCCAGGCGGTGTTAAATACGACCCCTCGGGGCAGGTTATTTACAAGATCAGGGACCTGGTAGCAACAGATTTCCCTGAGTCGTTGATCGATATTTCTGAAAAAGGCACGATGACCCTTAAGCCAGATACCAGGATAACCTCAAGATAACGCCATGCCATACAAGGAAACGAAAGTCGAAAAGCTCTATTATTCTATAGGCGAAGTATCTGAAATTCTCGATGTGCCTGTCTCCACAGTGCGTTTCTGGGATAATGAATTCGACATCCTGAAACCAATGAAGAATAAGAAGGGGAACAGGTTGTTCACCCAGAGCGACATGAAAAACCTTAAGATCATCCACCATCTTCTGAAGGAGGAAGGTATGACCCTCAGCGGTGTAAAGAAAAGATTATCAGGCAAATTTGAAGAGACCGATTACAAGTATGAGGTAGGCCAGTCTCTTCTGAAGATCAGGTCGATGCTCCTTGACCTCAGGGACAATATGTGATTTCCGCATTTTCCGTCATTAATAATCATCCGATGAAATTAAGGGAATTATGCTCTTTTCTCGATTCTGAACTGCCTCTTTCTTTCCAGGAAAGCTACGATAATTCGGGATTGCAGGTCGGTGATACCGAAAAGGAGGTAAGCTCTGCATTGCTCACAGTCGATGTTACGGAAGAGGTAATAGAGGAAGCAGTCCGCACAGGTTCCGGGCTGGTTGTGTCGCATCATCCTCTGATCTTCAATGCCCTGAAAAGAATAACAGGAAGGAATTCCACCGAGAAGATCATCAGCCGTTGTATCAGGAATGATATTGCAGTCTATTCTGCTCACACCAATCTCGACATAACTCATTCTGGAGTCAGCAGGAAGATGGCCGAAAAGCTCGGTTTGGAACAGGTGAAAGTGCTTGTGACTCTTGAGAAAAGACTCCTCAAGCTTGTCACTTTCATTCCGGAATCCCATCTCGACAAGGTGCGCGATGCAATATTCGATGCGGGCTCCGGTTCTGTCGGAAATTATGACAGATGCGGATTCACAGTACCCGGAACCGG
>JBLNAO010000055.1:0-6439 GCA_050259395.1 Chloroflexota bacterium | reverse complement strand
CATTACCGGAATTATCGGCAGCAAGATCCTGATCCTCGATGGAGCCATGGGGACCATGATCCAGCGCCACAGGCTTCAGGAAAATGATTACCGTGGCGAAAGGTTTGCAAATCATCCCCGCTTGCTGAAAGGCAACAACGACCTGCTTTCGATCACCAGGCCCGACGTTATAAAAGATATTCATCTTCAATATCTCAGGGCCGGAGCCGATATTGTCACTACAAACTCGTTCAATTCAAACAGGATCTCAATGGCCGATTATGGCATGGAAGATCTTGTTTATGAGCTGAATGTGGCATCTGCAAAGCTCGCTGCTTCCGCAATTTCTGAGTTTGAACGGGAGGGAACAGCAAACATCCATTTTGTGGCAGGATCCATCGGTCCTACAAACCGCACCGCTTCCATGTCGTCTGATGTTAATGATCCGGGCGCACGGGCTGTCACTTTCGATCAGCTTGCCGAAGCATATTCCGAACAGGTGCGTGGCCTGATGGACGGTGGAGCCGATGTCCTTCTTATAGAGACAATTTTTGATGTCCTCAACTGCAAAGCCGCCCTGTTTGCAATAGATTCGGTCTTCAGCGAAAAAGGGAAAACCCTTCCGGTAATGGTATCAGTTACAATTACAGATGCATCGGGAAGAACGCTCACAGGCCAGACTCTTGAAGCTTTCGTAGTTTCGGTTTCACATTTTCCACTGTTCAGCATAGGACTTAACTGCGCCCTCGGTGCACAGCAACTGAGGCCTTTTGTAGAGGAGCTCTCGGCAAAGACGGGTTTCTATGTTTCAGTGCATCCCAATGCCGGACTGCCTAACCAGTTCGGGGAATATGACCAGTCAGCTGAATTCATGGCCTCTGTTGCGGAGGACTTCCTGAAAAATAACTGGATCAATATTATTGGCGGTTGTTGCGGGACAACTCCGGAACATATCGCTCGTATTGCCGGCATGGCAGGAAAGTACAAGCCCAGAGTGAAGCCCGAGGTTAAAAAGAACACCAGGCTGAGCGGCCTTGAACCACTGACAATTACGCCTGAAGCCAATTTTGTGAATGTAGGCGAACGTACAAATGTTTCCGGTTCCATTAAATTCGCCCGTCTCATAAGGGAAGAGAAATACGATGAGGCGCTTGCAATTGCGCGGAACCAGGTGGAGGGCGGAGCACAGGTTATCGATATCTGTATGGACGAGGCGATGCTCGATTCGGAAAAGGCAATGGTGAAGTTCGTCAACCTTGTGATGTCGGAACCGGATATTGCAAAGCTGCCCCTGATGATCGATTCATCGCGCTGGAACACAATTGAATCGGCTCTTAAATGCATCCAGGGTAAATCGGTTGTGAATTCAATAAGCCTGAAAGAAGGTGAGGATGTGTTCCTTTCGCATGCCAGGCTTATAAGAAAATATGGCGCTGCAGCAGTTGTCATGCTGTTCGACGAAACCGGTCAGGCTGATACCTACGAGAAAAGAATAAAAGTTGCAGAGAGGTCATACAGGCTCCTTCTTGATAAAATCGGATTTCCTCCTGAGGATATTATCTTCGATCCAAACGTCCTTGCGGTCGCAACCGGTATCGAAGAGCACAATAATTATGCTGTAAATTTCATACAGGCAACAAAATGGATAAAGCAGAACCTGCCTTATTCAAAAGTAAGCGGTGGCATAAGCAATCTTTCATTCTCGTTCCGCGGAATCGATAAGGTGAGGGAAGCAATGCATTCCGTATTTCTTTATCATGCAATAAAGGCGGGGCTCGATATGGCCATTGTAAATCCCGGAATGCTGCAGGTTTATTCCGAGATTCCGGAGGATCTTCTGAAGCTGACCGAGGATGTGGTGCTGAACCGCAGGAAAGATGCTACCGAAAGGCTTGTTAAGTTTGCCGAAGGGTTAAAGAATGAAGGGAAGAAGGCGGAGAAGGAAGATGCATGGAGGCAGTTACCGGTAGTTGACCGGATAAGGCATTCTCTTATAAAAGGCTTCGACGAATTTATTGAGCATGATGTGGAGGAGGCAAGGCCGATGTTCTCGCGGTCCATCGAGCTCATCGAGGGACCCCTTATGGGCGGCATGAACGAGGTTGGCGATCTTTTCGGCTCGGGCAGAATGTTCCTTCCCCAGGTTGTGAAAAGCGCCAGGGTGATGAAAAAGGCAGTTGCAAAGCTTGCTCCTTACATTGAACTGGAGAATAAAGGTGCCGAAAAGAAAACTGCAGGGAAGGTCCTTCTTGCAACCGTAAAAGGCGATGTGCACGATATAGGCAAGAACATTGTGGGAGTCGTGCTTTCCTGCAACAACTATGAAATTGTTGACCTGGGAGTCATGGTTCCTGCCGAAAAAATTCTCGACACAGCTATAAGCGAGAATGTGGATATCGTTGGCTTAAGCGGGCTTATCACACCTTCTCTCGAAGAGATGGTTCATGTGGCTTCGGAAATGGAGCGCAGGAAGATCAGCCTGCCGCTGCTAATCGGCGGTGCGACCACTTCCGAAATACATGCGGCAGTCAAGATAGCCCCGGCATATCCTGGTTCTGTTATTCATGTCAAGGACGCCTCGAAGGCAGCCGGCGTTGTATCATCATTGCTTCAGAAGGATAACTCGGCATTTACCGCTTCTGTGAAAACCAAATATGCAAGGCTCAGGGAAGATCATTCTGCAAGGCAGTCTGAGAAGAACCTCGTAACTCTTTCAGAAGCCAGGAATAACAGGTTTGTAACTGATTGGAAATCTTATGTACCTGCTGCTCCGCTTAAGCCCGGCCTCCACATTTTTGACACTATCAGCCTGGATGAGCTGGTGCGCTATTTCGACTGGACATATTTCTTCTTTGCCTGGAAGGTGGGAGGAAAATACCCTGCAATCTTTGAAGATCCGGTTAAAGGAAAAGAAGCAAGAAAGCTTTACGATGAGGCTCAGGTATACCTTAAGGCAATAATTGAAAAGAAAATCATACGGGCAAAAGGTATACTTGGCATTTATCCTGCCGTTTCAGAGGGTGATGACGTGAAGGTAATTTCGGATGGCAGCAGGATTTTCAGGTTTCTCAGGAACCAGGAGAAAAAGGAGAAAGGGATCCCAAATCTGTCATTGTCGGATTATATTGCCCCGGCATCTTCAGGATTGGCTGATCATCTTGGTGTATTTGCGGTTACTGCAGAAATAGACAAAAAGGAATATGAGAGATATGCCGATGATGATTACGGCACGATCATGATAAGAATACTGAGCGACAGGTTTGCGGAAGCTGCCGCGGAATGGCTCCATGAAAAAGTGAGAAAAGAATACTGGGGCTATTCCCGGGATGAAAATATTTCAATTGACGAGATGCTCAAGCTGAAATACAGGGGGATACGACCCGCCCCCGGCTATCCTGCATGTCCCGACCACACTGAGAAAGGTGTTCTGTTCGACCTTGTCGGCGCGCAGAAGAATATCGGGGTGACCCTTACAGAAAGCTTTGCAATGGTACCGCCGGCAGCAGTGAGCGGATATTTCTTCTCTCATCCGGGTTCGGTTTACTTCAATCTCGGCAAGATTGGCCGCGACCAGCTTGAAGATTATGCTTTGCGGAAAGGCTGGACGACAGAGGAAGCTTCCTCATGGCTTGCGCCGAATCTCTGATATTTGATTATGAGCGTTATAGATAAAATACGAGAATCGAAAGGACCGTTGTTCACATTCGAGCTGCTGCCCCCTCTGAAGGGACACAGCATCGAAAGGATCTATACGGCAATCGACAGGCTTATAGAGTATAATCCTGCCTACATCAACTTCACATCGCACAGGAACGAAACAGTCTTCAGGGAAAGGCCTGACGGCCTTCTCGAAAAAAAGATCGTGCGACTGCGTCCCGGAACAATCGCCCTTGCGGCAGCTGTGAAATACAAGTACAACATACCCGTTGTCCCGCATGTGCTCTGTGGCGGTTTCACAAAAGAGGAAACGGAGAATGTGCTTATTGAAATGAAGTTCCTGGGAATCGATGATGTGCTTGCTTTAAGAGGCGATCCTCAAAAGGGAAGCCGCAGTTTCATACCCGAGAAGAATGGTCATACCTACACTGTAGACCTTGTTCAGCAGATAGCAGACATGAACAGGGGAAAATACCTCGAGGATTCTCTGGTCAGTCCCGAACCCACGAACTTCTGTATCGGTGTTGCAGGTTATCCAGAGAAGCATTTCGAGGCAGCGAACCCGGCTGTTGACATGGAGAACCTCAAAAGGAAAGTGGATGCCGGCGCAGCTTACATTGTTACACAGATGTTCTTCGACAACAGGGTGTTTGCAAAATTCCGGGAAGATTGCGTTAAAGCAGGAATCGATGTTCCGGTGATACCCGGGATAAAGCCTGTTTCTGCTATGAACGACATACGGCTGCTGCCTCAGACATTCCATATCGATCTTCCGACCGACCTCTTCAACGCGGTAAAAAAATGCAAGACCGACGATGAAGTCCGTGAAGTTGGCATCGAGTGGACAACCATGCAGTCGAAGGATCTTATTAAGATGGGTGTTCCCGGGATACATTATTATACCCTGGGGAGGTCTGACAATATCGCCAGGATAGTTAAAGCGTCATTTTAAAGAAATTCAAGGTACACAGAGTTACACAGAGAAGGCACAGACTTGCACAGAGTTATTTATGCAAGTCCCTGTGACCGGGGATACATTATTATACCCTGGGGAGGTCTGACAATATCGCCAGGATAGTTAAAGCATCATTTTAAAGAAATTCAAGGAACACAGAGTTACACAGAGAAGGCACAGAGTTGCACAGAGTTATTTATGCCAGTCTCTGTGAACCTCTGTGGTCCTCTGTGGCCCTCTGTGTAACATTAGATTTGGTTTATAAAAAAAGCCCCGCAAGCGGGGCTACTGTTTATCAAATCAGAGGTTAAACGCCTCTTTGATTTTATCTACATAATCGAGCTTCTCCCAGGCGAAGAATTCAACCTTCTTCTGGAATGCTTTTTTACCATTACCATTGAGAGCCCTTGGCTTGCTGCCGGGAACTTCATAATACACATCTACAGTTTCGGTGAAAGGGTCGCGTCCGAAATGACCATATGATGCCGTCTTGAGAAATACAGGATTCTTCAGCCCGAAACGCTCGACGATAGCATAAGGACGAAGATCAATTACCTGTCCGACTTTCTCAGCTATCGCTCCGTCAGAGAGAAGCTTGCCTTTCTTGTCCTTGACTTTTCCCGTTCCGTAAGTATTCAGGTACAAGCCTACGGGTTTTGCAACTCCGATAGCATAAGCAACCTGGATCAGGGCCTGGTCGCAAACACCTGCAGCCACAAGGTTCTTTGCAATGTGACGTGCAGCATAGGCAGCAGATCTGTCAACTTTAGAAGAGTCTTTTCCCGAGAAAGCCCCACCGCCGTGTGCACCGTGACCACCGTATGTGTCGACTATAATCTTGCGTCCGGTGAGACCGGTGTCACCGTGAGGACCGCCGATAACAAATTTTCCTGTCGGGTTGACCAGAAGCCTGAAATCAGTTTTGAAAAGCTTCTGAGCTCTTGCAGGAAGGCTTTTTGTAACTCTGGGGATAAGGTACTTTTCGATATCCTCCTTTATTTTTGCCTGCATCGCCTTTTCAGCGGCTGTTTCAGCTTTCTGCGATTTGCCTTCAGGCAGGATGAATTCATCATGCTGTGTGCTTATGACGATCGTGTCGATCCGAAGAGGCTGGTTGTTGTCGTCATATTCGAGGGTAACCTGCGATTTGCTGTCGGGACGAAGGTATTTCATGATATTGCCTTCGCGGCGGATTACAGACAACTCTTCGAGAAGCCTGTGGGCAAGCTCGATTGTGAGGGGCATGTAATTATCCATTTCGCGGCATGCATAACCGAACATCATACCCTGGTCGCCTGCTCCCTGTTCTTCAGGTTTTGCGCGATCAACGCCCTGGCGGATGTCGCTCGACTGTTCGTGTATTGTGGAGATCACACCGCATGAATCGCAGTCGAACCTGTATTCTGCCTTGGTATAGCCGATGGTTCTGACAACATTCCTTGCAGTTTCCTGAACATCCACCCAGCCGTCTGTACGGACTTCACCGCCACAGACTACGAGACCGGTGGTGACGAATGTTTCGCATGCAACTTTTGAATCCGGATCCCAGCGTAGGAACTCATCCAGCAACGCGTCGGAGATCTGGTCGGCAACCTTGTCGGGGTGCCCTTCTGATACTGATTCTGAAGTAAATAAAAATCCCATTGTACAAGTATTTTAGTTATACATATAGATGGGAAGACTTTGTTTGATTGATAAAGGAGACAAGACGCGAGTTTAGCATTTTTTTCCTGTGGTTGCAATCAGCACAAATCTGTCCACCATTAAAACAATACAAAGCAAATAAAAAAAATCAGCAAAACAAAATTATTGTAAAAACCGGAAGACACATAAACTCTGTGAGATGCT
>JBLNAO010000054.1:0-3179 GCA_050259395.1 Chloroflexota bacterium | reverse complement strand
CCGGTTGCCAGGGAGCATGGCGCGGCAGTTATCTGTCTTACAATGGACGATGACGGAATAACTCACGAACCTGAAAAAAGACTCAGGATTGCTGAGAAGATAATTAACCGGGCAATTAAAGCAGGACTTGATGCTTCAGATTTAGTTGTGGATCCGCTTGCAATGGCAGTGAGCGCCGATCCGCAAGCATGCCTAGTCACTCTTGAAACAATTAAGCTTGTGCATCAGAAGCTCGGAGCGAATATTACCATGGGCGCAAGCAATATTTCATTCGGCCTTCCCGGCAGGGATGCCCTTAACGCCGCTTTTATGGCAATGGCCATAATGTTCGGACTTACATGCCCCATAGCGAATCCCGAAAAGATAACATCAATGGTGAGGGCGTCCGATCTGATAATGGGGAAAGATGATTACGCGGTAAGATTCGTCGAATATTTCCAGTCTATGGGTTGTTAAAAAATTCCGTATGTCAGGCATAAAACCGGCGCGAAGATGGCAGCCTGCCTTTTATCCCTTCAAAAAGGAGAACCTGGGCAGAAGGCTTCTTGCTCGAACGGAGCGCCTGGTAAAAGGACCTTTGTTCGGTTGCCGCATGTGCGGGAACTGTCTTCTTCAGGAAACAGCCTTTATATGCCCGATGGAATGTCCAAAGGGCATGAGGAACGGACCCTGTGGCGGCATAACACCTGAGAAAAACTGTTATGTGGATGAGACCCGGAAATGCGTGTGGCATGCAATTTATAAACGCGCATTCAAAACAGGCAGGGAGGAAAAGCTCCTGGAAGTTCTTCCTCCAATAGACTGGATCAAGGCAGGAGGTGAGACCTGGGCGGATGTATTTGAACAAATAAGGAAGAATGGTACAGTGAATTTCTTTGGCGAAATTGTATCGCGAGACAAAAGCAAAAGCCATACATCATGGGAAAATGTGTTCAGAACGATCAGGCAGCCTGGATGGTGGTCCGGAGATTCAGGTTACCATCCGGCCGCATACGATGAACCGGCTTCTGAGCTCGAGAAACAGCTCAGATCCGGTAAATTTGTCGTTGCTACTGAGATTACGCCTCCTCTTGGTTCAGACCCTGCAAAGCTACTCAGGGACATAAACCTTGTAAGGTCTTTTGCAAGTGCAGTAAACTTTACCGATTCTTCTTCAGCCAGGCCGAAAATGTCATCCATTGCATGCAGCACCATTGCCGCAACAAATGGAGTAGAACCCGTATTGCAGATAGCCGCACGCGATACTACAAGAACAGGATTACAGGCCAACGCCGTAGGCCTGAATGCAATAGGAATACGCAACGTTCTATGCATAAGCGGCGATAATGCATCCACAGGATGCCCGCCCTATGCCAACATGAACATTCTTGATATCGATTCCGTCCAGATGTTGTGGATTCTCCGGAGAATGAGAGATGAAGGAATTTATCTCGACGGAAGAAAAATCAAGGCCCCTCCAAAGTATTTTCTTGGTGCCGCTACAACTCCTTTTGCACAGGATCCTGAATTCCAGGCATTAAAGGATCAGAAAAAAGTTAATGCAGGTGCTCAATTCTTCCAGACAAACCTGGTCTTTGAACCCGAAAGGCTCGATCCATGGCTGGAGCAGCTTTACAAAAGAAACGTGCTCGACAAGGTTTTTATACTGATCGGCATTGCTCCGCTGAGAAGCTATAAGATTGCAGAATATCTTAACAACAATGTTCCGGGTGTTAAGCTTCCTGAAAAAGTCATGACAAGAATGAGATCGGCAGGTGATTCAGCTCCGGAAGAAGGGATCAGTATTGCACTGGAGGTTGTTGACCGGATAAAGGACAAGCAGGGGATCAACGGAATTCATATTATGACACTTGGGTGGGAATCTTCTGTCGAAAGGATTGTAAAAGAGTCAGGTTTATATAATTGATTAAATGGAGGGAAGAAAATTCAGCTACGCATTCAATGATCTCGGACTCACAGTTCAAGGTGTTGAGGACGTCATCGGTTATAACGAAGGTGAAGACCGCGAATTCATGAAATCAATGATAAGCGGCATTCTTGATGACTGCAGCAGGATCGCCGATGTGAAAGCCGAGTACATGATATTTGATAAAATCTACCCCGACGTTTTTTCAAGAAAGATCTGCATCCGCGAAATACCCTTCAATGTGGAGAAGATTGTCTTCTCGCAGTTAAGAAAATCCGAAGGGGCAGTCTTATTCATTTGCACAGCAGGTCCTGGACCAGGACAGAAAAGCAGGAAGTTAATGCAGGAAAAGGATTTACTGGCAGGATATATCTACGACGTAATAGGCAGCGAAATAGTGGAAGCCGCCGCCGATTTGATGCAGAATGAGCTTGAAAGATCAGCTGCAACGGAAGGGTTGAAGATAACAAACAGGTACAGCCCGGGTTATTGCGGCTGGAATGTGGAGGAACAGCATAAGCTTTTCACTTTTTTCCCGGATAATTTCTGCGGCATAAATCTGACACCTTCAGCTTTGATGGATCCCGAGAAATCCGTAAGCGGGATTATCGGGATTGGCCATAATGTAAGGATGAATCCGTATACCTGCCGGATGTGCGAAATGAAAGATTGCATCTACAGGCGTTTCAGGGAGGGTAGACCTGTAAAATAAACCCCCGTGCTTTTGGCCGGGGGTTATCAGTTTAAGTGACAGGAATATTATTTCTGATTCCTGTACTCTTCGAATGCCTTGGCTATCCCTGCCTGCACATGATCACCCGAATGCACAAGAACACGGTAGCGGAGATTCAGAACAGTGCCTTTTTTCAGAAACATGTCCTGATCATTCTCTGGCCAGTACATCGGTGTTGGCGACATGAAACCATAGTCCCTTGTAAACCATGGTGAAGGATACCATGGATTTGAAGGATGCTGCATTATGGCAAGCCCTTCGATAGCGTTTCCACGCTTTCCGTAAAAATCCATCCAGGCCGATTTTTTGCCGAAAGTATCTTTCTCCCCTTTTATGCCTTCCGCATTGATCATTGTTCCGCCGTTTGTAACTGCAATGTCGGCGGCCATCCTGGCGCTGAAAAGTGAATGGTTGGTTTTTTTAATCGTAACATCTATCAGCATTTCCATCTTTATTTCTACATCAATCCGGCTCACAGCCTCAGATGGTGCGGTAATGATGTACCTGCGTGTATCTTTAACAGGCGAGATTGCACCGGGA
>JBLNAO010000053.1:0-7736 GCA_050259395.1 Chloroflexota bacterium | reverse complement strand
CCGGTACCTGTAATAATTCATCGGATCGCATTTCCAGTAATCCTCCATTAAGGCGAGTTCCTTCCTGATCGAATGCGTACTCTTGATCTGCTTTTTCAGAAGAAAGTCGATATAGCCTGACCTGTAAAGCTCATCGGTGAGCTTTTGATAGGTAAAGAAAACAAGACTGTTTTTCTTGAGCTCAGCACGGAATTCAGTTGTTCTCATATTGCTCAATGATTTTGTAAGCAAAGTTCACGTTTTTGCCTGCCGTGTTAATGCATGAGACAAAGTTGTCGTAATTGTCCATCAACGAAATTGTTTTGTTAAGGAAATCATCGGGTGATTTAAGCTTATAAACAATTGCGCCGGCAGGCCTTGTAACTGCATTTGAAGTGATTACGGGCACTTTCAGGAACAAAGATTCCCTGACTGACAGTGCATCTCCATCGGTCTTTGTTGGGCGCAGCAGCACATTGACCCTTTTCAGCAGAGGCCAAAGCTCCATTTTTGATTCTTCTATCCAGAAAACATGATCTTCCAGCTTCCTGTTACTTATGAATTTTTTCAAATCTGCCAGGTATGAAGCAGCTTCCCTGGTATTGTCTTTTCCGAGCACGATAAGAATAAGGTCTGCAACCTTTTCCCTTTCGCGAAGTTTGTCGAGGAGCACTATAGCATCCCTGAAACCATAAAGATCATGGTAAGGGCCATTCAGGATGATGAATCCGTTAAGCAGCATTTTGAAATTTTCATTGCTCAGGAATCGTTCTAGACCGAGCGGCAGATTGGCATGATATTCCTTTTCGATTACAGGGGGAATGAAAGCCGGGATTTCGACTGTCCTTGAAACGAGCTCCGCAGGCATGTTCTTCCTGTCTCCTTTTTTAACGCAGATTATTCTGTCAAAACCTTTCAGCGCTTTATAACCCATCTTTGTTTTGTATGCATTTCTAACCTGACCGTGAATTGTGATTATAAACTTTGTCTCTCTGGCGAACAACGGCCTCCACAGTGAAACATAATACTTTGGGAATATCTTACTTACGTGAAAATGAATCACATCGTATCTCCTGTGAAAAAGAAGAAAAACCGGTAAAAAAAAGTATCTCAGGAACTTTAACGGTTTAAGGTTAAGTCTCTTGTTTTTAAGCTGGGTATTAAACCTTTTCACCTCGTATCCCTCTGTTGCCAGATGCTCATACAGCCGCTGGGCACTCACGCTTACCCCGCCGATATATGGAGGGAAAGGACTCACAAGCATTATCCTTTTCATATAGCTTTTTTTTCGGGTGTAAAAGAGCTCCGGGAAGTCTTCAATGCCAGTACTTCATTATAGAGTGATATGAATTCTTCACCCATCCGGTCAATTGAGAAATTCTTTTCAATTCTTTCTTTTCCCCTCTGGCCCATTGCTAAACGCAAAGCCTGATTGTCGAGAAGCTTATCCGTAAGATCTGCTATTATACCGGAATCCCGCGGGGTGCAGTATCCGGTTACACCTTCCATTATCAGTTCTTTACTGCCGCCTTTTATATCACTGGCTATAACAGGTTTGCCAAGAGCCATGTACTCTATGATTGAATTTGAAAAGCCTTCAGATTTGGTGCACAGCAGCCCTAAGTCAGATGCAGATACAATTTGTTCCACATTTTTAAGCCTGCCCGGAAGTACAACATTGCGTACATTCTCTTTTTCGAGCCTGGCTTTTATCCTGGTCAGCTCAGGTCCGTCACCAACAGCAACAAAAGTCACATCATTCCTTCGGCGGCCTGTTTCTTTGGCAGTATCGACAAAAAGATCATAATCCTTGAATTCAGAGAACGTTGCAACCATTACAACAACGAACCTGGTGGTGATTCCCAGTTTTTTCCTGACGCCTGAATTATCGAAATTCCCGGTGAACCGCGAAAGCCTGACGCCGTTATAGATGACCCTCGATTTTGATGGATCAACCTGATATGTTTCGAGCCCGGCTCTTGAATTGGCAAGCACTGCATCTGAAAAAAAGACATTCGTTTTAAGAAGCATTGCATATTTTGAGAATCTGCCATAACCTTTTATCGTGTCAGCAATCAGGTTTGATACCATTGGAATACCTGACAGCGATTTTGCGGGAATGGCATAAAAAGTGGCCATTTTTCCCCATGTATGTATTATATCGGGTCTGAACCGGCGGCATACAGTGTAAAATCTGAGGAAAATTCCGGGATCATATTTAAATCCCTTTCTCTTCAGAATTGTAATTTTTATCCCCGTTTTAAGCACGTCTTCATAATGGATATCCTCTTCTGTCAGAACCAGCTCAATTTCGTAATCACCGCTTTGTTCTTTCAGGTAAGAGATCAATTCAGCGGCGCGTCTCTCCTTGCCACCACCCTGAAGCGATTCCAGAAAAAAGAGTATCCTCATGGTTCGATATTCTCCGGATGCTTCAGAATTCTGCGGTTGCGCCTGAAGCTTTTCCATTGTTCTTTAAGCGAAAAAGTCCACTTCTCGCCATCGACAACTATCAGGTCGTTCAAAAAGTTCAAAGTGTGTATTGTATGGATATTATTCTCGATCAGGTTCTTTTTACTTATGTTTATGTTCATATAAGGCTCTTCAGAGAAGTAGAATTCATCAAGAACCTTCAGCCTGTTAACCGTAATCGATTCTCCGTATGTGTTTTCGCAATTCTGTGCCGGTCTGAAAATATCTCCATCCACCTCTACAAAATTTCCTGCTGCCCTGATTCCGTTCATCCCTGCCCTGACCGGGTTACCCCTGAGGGGGGCATAAGGTCCTGTGAGCTTATCCGAATAAAACACATGCAGCTTATACTCTTTCCTGTTTTCATACACCGATCCGAAAAGCCAGTACATCTCGTCCATCTTGAGTATGGCAGGGTCATATAATGGCATCTTGATTATTTCGCCCCGGCGTCTGAGTGTTTTGTTCAACTGATTGTATTCGTAACATGTTACGTTTCCGCTTCGGACTGATTCAGGAAAAACAAAAATCCTGTTATTTTCCCTGAACATGAATGGGAATGACAGGTGGCTTCCTGTATCGAGCAACACCTTTGTTCCAATTTTTTCAAATTTTTCATTAAGCGTCATTACGGAAATGTTGCCGTAATGTTCATCGATTGAAAAATCCTCGTAAAGAATATCCAGTTCGCCGTTTTCACACTGAACAATGAAGGGATCGGCAAAGAATCTGTCGGCCGAATCCGGACTGATCCAGGTTATGTTATCCTGCCTGAAGTTTTTTGTCCTGATTATCTCGCCGATGTTGCCACGGGTCAGACCTATGACCCACTGTTTAAAGTACAGCTTTTTCAAATACTCTGTTTTTTCCATATCTGAGTTCTGTGAAAACGTTATTGATTTCTTCAACTTTATGCTGGTTCATTGAATGGTGTGATTCAATGTAATTTCTTGCCCTGTCGGCAAATTCAAAAGTGTTCTCATGTTCATCCATTGCCTTGATAATTATCTCAGGATCGCCATTTGCGATCACTCCCAGCCCTTCTTCCCTGATTACCGAGCCAGGGTCAACGTTAAGTGAATATACAGGGATGCCGCACGCCCACGCCTCAAGGAAGACATTTGGAAATCCCTCCATCGGAGAAGTGCTTATAAGAGCCTTGGAATCAGAGATTTCCTTGATTGTTCTCGAATGGCTTAACCCTCCGAGCAGTTTCACATTTGAATATGTCTTCAATTTTTCGAAAAAGTACTCAGCCGTTTTATCACGTGGCGGGCCGATAATCTTAAATGAGTGCTGCGGTGATCTTGAAATCAAATTGAAAAAGTCTGGAAAACCTTTTCTTTTGTCGAGCCATCCCACGTAGGTGAAATCTTTCCTCACAGAGTTCCGGTAATCGGGCATGTCAGACATGTCGATAATGTTATAAAAGATCTCGGAATCAATGTTTTTCCTGGCAAGAATCTCTTTCTGACCCGAGTGCTGGACAAGGACAAGATCGGCATGCCTTAGAAGGAAGGGATAGACTATTTCAATGAGCATGCCACTGATAAACCACCATAATCCCGCAGGTTTTTCAAAGTAAAACTTCCTTAACCGTTCAGCAAAGTTCGTGGCATCGAGGTCTGCTGCCATGTGAAGGACAAATTTTGCTTTAAGTCTTCTGGAAACCCAGTAAGGTATTATGTGCCTGAAATCCCTTATCCTGCAGTAGTATATGTCGGCATTCTGTTCAAGCAGTGTTGAATACAATCCCGGCAGCCGGTGGGTCAATGTGCGGAACACATGCACTCCCTTGTCCCACTTTTTTATTGTAAAGACCTTAATTCCTTCCGGAGTCGTGAATTCCTCCTTAGTACCATAATCCACAACAACAACTTCATGTCCTGCAGCAACGAGCGCCTTTGCGATGAATGCAATCTGCAATTCTCCTCCACCTTCAGTCTTTCCTTTCAGGGCTCCTGCTACATTTCCCCAGAAACAAATCTTCATAGATAATAATGTTAGTGACAATTAAAGGCCAGGCATCTCAATATCTGAGAGCACCTTGCGGAAATTTGATGAAATCTCTTACTTTTCTATACAATGATCTTGATTTCAGGTGGTTCCTGACGATTTTTCCATATTTCTCATTCATGGCTTCGGGATGCAATCCGAGGTATTTATCCATTGGGGTCTTTCGCAGTTCGACTATCCTGTCAGCAATGAAGATGTATTTTTTTATGTTGAATTCCAGGGTTTCGATATCCACAGCTATACCCCATGATATCCTGTTCCACAGCATCAGTTTCTTGTTGTAATACGAGAGCGCATTCCCCTCCTCGTCGAAGAAGGAGGGTGTGTTTCTGAATGAGGGCATAACAAAATTGCCCAGATTGTAAGCTATCAAACCTTTTTTATACTTTTCAACAGCCTGAGGTGCATGGGCATGAGAACCGATGATAATATCAACTCCTGCATCTATCAGTTTTCTTGCTTCCACTATGTTCTCACGGTTTGGATATGATGAATCAGCTGTTCCCCAATGCATGTAAACCACTACCCTGTCAGCCTGCTTCCTGGCAGCATTCACCTTTCGCAACACCTCACATTCATCCGGAATTGTCAGATAATTAAAGTCATCGAATTCAACAAGTGGCGAAGTCGTTTCGCTTATTATTGAAAGAAATGCGATTTTCCTGCTCCTGAAATCGACAATCAACGGATTGTGACTCTCATTGTCCGGAAAATTGATTCCGAAATAATCCGTTCCTGTCTCATCTATCTCCTTCAATGTGGAGAATAATCCCTGCAGGCCATAATCCATTATATGATTGTTACCCAGATTCACCGCGAGAAGGTTCCGGCCGAAAATCTCCTTCAGATGGTTATCTGCAACACTGATGTTAACCTTTCCTGAAATGGGCTTTCCATTCCTGTTTATAGGGCATTCGAGGTTTATAACAGTCTTCAGCTTGTTCTTAAATCTGAAAGGCTTATAAGGAACAACATCACCCAGAAATAACAAAGAGTTTTCTTCATTCATACTATCCTGTATTTAACTATGTCTCTCAAACGTATTTGAGTGATAATTCTGTTCCAGTAACCAATTCGTATCTGCGTGCGCCTTCCGTAAGGCTGACAGAATTAATGTTATAAAATGCAAGAAGGGCAAACAATCCTTCAAGGACTTCGTACAACTTTTCAACAGATTCACTGTCCTGCCGGTATATTGAACAATTGGGCATCAGCTCGCTGGAATGAAAAATCATCACGATGTACGGAAGCTTGAGATTCATGGCTTCCTTAATGACTTCATCGAGTAACGGCAGTGTCATCCAAGGGTAAGGCCTGAGCCATAGTGGCTGGTATCTGAAGAACAAGCTCCTGATGGACCTGAGAATGAAGTTCCTGTTGACATTATTGAAGAAAAAACCGGTGAATTTGTTATTCTTGTTCAGTGGGAATTTGGTTGGCATTATCGTCACAGGGATTTCAAGCAATGTGTTTCCTTTATGGGTGTAAGTATAAGGAAACGGCCTGCTCCCAAGGAAATTTGGCCCCCCATTCAATCCGGGTATACCCTTATAGCCTGACCAGTCGATGAACGGTGTAACAGAAGAATCGACCATGTATTCGTTAGCCATAAGCGCCCGTGCAACAATTTCATTGAAGCCGTACCTTCCCGAACGGAACGAAGTCGGGCGTTTTCCAAATGCAGTCCCTATCTGATCGGTAAGATATCTCATCTTGTTAAGCAACAGGTCCTCGGGGATTTCACTTGCGAAGGAATGATGCCTGTCGTTATAACGGAATCCTTCCTTGTTCAGGAAAGGAGGAGTGGTCCATGAATGAAGATGAGCGCCTATCTCCGCCTCATCGTTCTCGATATACTCACAGAAGATTTCCCGCGCAAATGAATCTTCGCACACCTCCGATGTTACAAGGTAAGTTGGCTTTATCTGGTACTTGTTGCAGAGTTCCTGAAGTCGTGGTATAAACCGCAGGTTTTCAACAGTGAGTCCACGGCCATGGTCCCACTGGTTGTCGGCTTCAGTGTCGATAGTTAGAATGAAGTTCATATTGATAAGGTTTTGTGTATCAGACTTTATAGAGAGAATCAATGAAAGGAATAATTCTTTTTGCCTGGTAATTGTAATTGAATATTTTATGAACCAGTTCCTTTCCCCTGCTCGCAGTTTCGAGTGCCGAATCGTACCTGGTAAGGACATAATCTATTTTCTCTGCAAGCTGGTCCGTATTACCTGGTTCAACTATATAGGCATTGACACCATCGGCAAGATAATCAGATATTTCACCGACATTCACAGAGATAACAGGTCTTCCGGTAGCAAGGTATTCAGTAAGCTTCGAAGGAAATGATGCCTGTGATTTGAGGTTATTGGCTCTAACCATCACCAGCACATCTGAATTAACTATGTATTTTAATATTTCTTCTCTCGGCATATAATCAAGAAGTTTAATCCTGTCGGGGACTCCAAGGTTCTCAGCCAGCCGGATTATCCCGGTTCTTTCATTTCCGTATTCGGGCCCGCCAAGGACAAGCCTCATTTTGGGGTACTTCGGGGCTATTCTGGCAAAAGCCTCTACAAGCAGATCCACGTTATCGCGGTTAAAGGACAGCATTCCGAAATAACCTATATAAGGAAACCTGAAAGGACGCTCGGTTTTAACATTGTACCGCTGGGGGTCAACTGTGCTGGGAACAAGCATGAGCCTGTGAAGCGGGAAGCCTCTTTCAGTATAGAAATCAATAAGAAAACGTGATATGCACAGGATACCATCAGCGAGTGCGGATTCTGTTTTAAGTTTAAAATCTCCAAGCATCTTCCTGAACTTCCCATCCTCATAGTACCTGAGAGGATGTTCGCTGACTTCCTGTATAAGCTTCGATTTGGTTAACCTGGACAGGAACCATGCAAAGAAGAATGTAAGGGGAAGCCCCGAATAAACGATTATGCCTCTTATTTTATCCTTCCTGTCTATGCTGCGTACCAGTCTGAACGTCCTGATGAATTTCAATATTTTCTTCCATGATCTCACGGCAAAATATCTGCTCCTTTTTGACTGTCCGTATGGATGGTAGAATTTAACGCCATTCAGATCACCCTTTATATAGGGAGTGTATACATTGCCAAAACATATTACATGAACATTCTTCCCATTTGAAACAAATCCTTTTCCATAAGTATGCACCCTGTTTGTTGCCGCTTCTCCATCAGGAAATGTGAACAGATCACCAAAAATTACGTAAGACATCCCTATTTTATTGATTAGTAGATTGA
>JBLNAO010000052.1:0-4963 GCA_050259395.1 Chloroflexota bacterium | reverse complement strand
AGCAAGGGGATGATTGGCAAACTCCGCCTTCATAAGTGAACCAGGGACAAACAACCCGGCAGTTGATGCTGCTGTATAATCGTTCGTGAATGGAAGCATAAATTCCTCCTTCACAGAATCCCGGGTAAATTCAAGCATGCCGGTAAAAAGGTCTGTAGATCCGCACCATGAAACGACGGTTCCTCCATCGTTAACAAACATCAGCAGCTTCTCCAGTCCTTTTTTCCCCATTCCTTTCTGGAATTCAGGGGGATAATTGCTCATTGAAGGTCTTGTTTCTGTTCCCGGCTTTCCTGTCATTAACAGCTGTTTGCCTGTGGCAGGAAGAACAATTACATCGAATTTTGACAGGTCTGTTTTCTCGAGCTCCTGGGGGTGGACCACAGTGAAAGGAATCCTGTATGTATCAAAGATGTAACGTGTCCAGCCTCCATCCATATCGTGAAAGTAAGTCTCTATAATTGCCACTTTGCGTTTTTGTACCTCCGTAACTTCTGGCTTTTCTTTTTGGGTAATTACAGCCGGTTCAGTCTGTGCCTCGCTGACCAGGTAATTGGCAAGGGTATCATACGGTGATGTTATCAGGAAACTTCCCTTATCGATGCTTTTCCCATCCATCATTGTTTTTGATGTCACACGTTCCACTGTTGCCCCTGCATGCAGGGCAATAAAAGCAGCTTTGTAGCTACCATTGCTTGTTCCCGGGAAAATCAGAGGGAAACTGTATTTCTTCTCAGGAATACCGAATCTGCCATTCACCGGTGCCAGCTTCTTTTCAAAAGCAACATCTCTGACGCTTATTTCCTTGTATTTCAGTCCCCTGTGCATGGGCAGCGACCAGCTCGTAATATCATACGGACGTATCACTTCCCCATTGGGCGAAGTATGCCTTACAGGATAAACCTGCTTCTCCATTACTTCCTTCAGGAACGACCTGAATGGCTGTGCCATTGGAAAAACTATGTCGCCGGTTGTGAAATTGTAACCGTCTATTATGTGATCTCCCGTAAGGGTGAAAGCGTTTATACCTTGTTCCATAAGAAGGTTCACAACATCGAAGAGCTCGCTCTGATCAGCCTGATCTTTTGAAATTATGTAATAATAAGGCGCTTCGGTTTTCCCCGAGGCAACTTCTTTCCTGCACAACTGGTTCCTGAATTTCAGGATGTCTTCCCTGAAAAGAGAAGAGGTCTTGATTGCCGACAGCGTGGATTCAATCTCGAGCTTCACAATGTCGCCCAGCCTCCACCATCCGCCTTTCCAGGGCATGGGGAAGTTGATGCTTTTTTCATATTCTGAAAGTCCTTTCCCGCTTACGGTAAGCTCATTCGGTTCAACATAGATTGGTGTCGCATCTCTTACACTCGCAGCCTCAGTAAGCATGCTTATGACGCCTTTCCAGTTCGAGGTCTGTGTTGATCCCGGCCAATAATCATCGAAGATGGTCTTCTGCCCTACCCCGGCCAGTCCTGCACCGGTAAGGTCCCTGAGCATGTTCGTGCCAAAGATGCTTGTCCATGAGAGAAGCTCAGCATCCACATTTTCGGCTATCGGATCACAGGCCGGAGGAACATAATACCTGATGCTTCCCGAGCCCATCTGGTGCTTGTCGATCATTACCTGCGGGAACCAGTCGAGGTTGTAAATTCTTGCAACGGCTCTTGTATCTTCCTGTGTGAGACTTACATAATCCCTGTTGTTATCGTGACCGACGTATTTATGATACACTCCCGGCATCGAGGCACCTTCGTATTTTGTGCCCTTGTATTTTTTGTAATTCTCCACAACCATGTCCATGCCGTCGGGATTCTGAGGCACAATCATATATACCACATCATCGAGGTACTTTTTTAAATTCTGATCTGTGGTCGTGACAAGCTTATGTACTATCAAAGGAATAGCCTGTGACGGAGCTACTTCAGTGGAGTGCATGGATAATGTTGCAAGGAAGAACACTTTCCCGTTCTTTACATATTCGTTTTGCTTCGTTTCAGAAAGGTCGGGATTCAATGCAAGCTCCCTGTTTATTGCACGCAGCTTCTCAATGTCCCTTATATTTTTTTCAGACGAGACGAGAGCCATGAACATCTTTTTACCCATCGGGCTTTTACCTATTTCCACAACTTTCACCATGGGTGATGAGCTACTGACCTTCTGCAGGTATGAAAACAGGTCTTCATAGTTGAAAAGATTCCTGTCAGAGCCGGGGATGAATCCGAAATGCTCCTGTGGTGCAGGTATGCCTTTAAGCGCTTTTAAATTTTTATTATCAGTGGTTTCACCGGAAGGCCGGTCCTGTCCATTCAAAGCAATGGTAGCCAGGGCCATAAAGAAGAATATAGCAGCCCTGTTGAAGGGTAAAAGGTTTTTCATAGTCAGATTTTATCTGGCTAAAGGTATAATTTTAATGGATTAATGCTCACTCCGGCTTGAGCTCAGGAATCTCACTTTGGGGCAGCCGGGGGCTATTTCACATTTGTTACCTCAAAGCAGAAGCCGTGAATAAGACTACTTCACGATCCAGTCTGTGTACACCCTTTTGCCTCCGTCTTGTAAATATTTTGCGAATTCTTCATTTATGGTTTTCAATTTTTCTTCAGCTGCTGCTGCAGCTTCGGATGGTGTTGTTGAATCTGGAGTAGGATAGTACTTGTCTCTAACCTCCTTTGATTCGAATATCATGATTGAGCCAAATTGGTCCTTCTTCTCACCGCGATCACCCCATACAACATATTCCTTAACACCTGGATAGGCTTTTTCCATCTCAGGAATATATTTTGTTGCGTAAAAATTAATCCATTGATCCATGGTTACGCCAGGATTGAGGTTAACTGTGTACGTATTCGTTACAACTACAGCACCTTGTTTAAATCCTTGTCCCGTTGCCTGGATCATTAAACCCAAAAAACATACTAAAAACAAGATTTTTGTTTTCATAATGTGCAGTTTTAAGTTATTGGATAAGAAATTTTTACAAAGTTATTACGCATTTTAACTAAAGTCAAGTTTTTCAACTTGTAACGTAAAAATTAAAGGCCGCCAATAATGCGATACAACTTCGGAATAAATCACCTCAGGTATAGTTTTCGTTATCTTTCAATGACCTGACCTGCAAGACCTGCAAGACCTTAATGACCAATGAACCTTCTTAACGCTTCAGTATAATAAATCAGCGGGTAAAGTTTCTCATCATACCACAGAAGGGCAAAATACAACCCGATGGGCGAGGCTTTGATTTCACGCTGATTGTCAAGCCATCTTAATCCTGATAAACATGCCTCATCGTTCCATCCTGAAAGCGCACAGATTGACAGGGAAGTCTCCTCAATAGTTCCGGGTATGTCTTTGTTGCCGCCCCAGCTGCCATCGGCATTTTGCCGGCTAAGCAAAAAGCTCCTTGCAGAAGAAATCATCCTGTTTAACCTGTCTTTCAATTTGCTGGCAATCTCAAGCCTAAGGCAGTCTTCAAGGTAAACTGAAACTTTCGCCGTACCGTAAACCGGGTTTGTCTTGTCTCCGGTCGCCTGGTTTCCAAACCAGAGCGGAAGCCATGCTCCTTCTTGTGACTGATGTTTTTCGAGGAAATGCACTGCTTTTTCAATGCTTTTCGCGAGCGATGCCTGCAGTCCCGGGGCAATGTTGTCTTTAAGGGTGGCTTCTGCTTTTACAATTGCCAGCAATGCGTGTCCGGTCAGGTCTGCGCAGCTCTTGTCGAACGGGAGTCTTCCCCACCCTTTGCAGAAAGTCGGGAAACCACCATCGCTGTTCTGAAGACCTGTGAGCCATTTGCAGCCATTGATTATTGCTGTTTTCTCCTCCTCTGTGCCAGTAAAGATCTCAAGTAAAGCTAAAATTGAACCGGGTGTGTCATCAGCATCAGGAACCGAGCCTGAGTAGCTTGTCCAGCCCCACCCGCCCGGTTTGGCATTGTTGAAAGGATGAACTGATTTATATTGGAGGCTCAGCAAATGATTTCTGAGTGATGAAATTTTTTCTTCTGTTAATAAATTAACAATATTCTTTCCGACAGCCTTTATCGAAAGGGTGGTAACCCAGTTTGACAGATCTGTATCAATGGGCCATCCTCCGTCTTCTCTCTGCTGGTTTCTCAGGAACTGAATACCTTTTTCAACTGTTCTGTTTTCTGTTTCGCGGCTTGCAATTAGGCACATTGCAACAAAGCCTGTAAGTGGTATGGCTTCCAGGAAGCCGCCACTCTCCGGTAAAATTGAATCCAGTTTCCGGATTGCAGGCCTGACAAACCTGTCACGGATAGTTCCTTTTAAAAACCTCCCCTTTGTCCTGGTTCTATGCAGGTAAATACCTACACCGATCAAAGCCGGCAGCGCGTAGCTGACAACCCGGAGGTTGAAGAATCGGTATAATGATGCAGGCAAAAGGGTCAGCTCGAAAGGCAGTCCCGGAATTCTTCCTGCAGATTTTACAGGAATTACGCCGCACACAACAAGCATGGATAGGATAGGTATTGAGAACGTATAGTCGTTGCCATAGAACTTCAATACCGATTTTGTTATGGTCGAGGGATCTGGCGTTATTCCTTGCGCTGAAAGCCATTTTTCCATGGATTTCAGAAGCAAATCTCCATTTTCGCCTTCACAGCAATAGCTCACAGCGGCATAACAGAGAAGTGTGGTGCTTACATTGCTTACGGAATCCCTTGTATCGCCATATCCACCGTCCGCATTGATATTATGGCGTAGCCAGGAATACCCTGCTTCAATTCTTTTTTGATCTGCATTATTGTCGGCAATTTTAAGTGAAACAATTGCAACTGCCGTCGATAATGCACTGGCAGACAATTCTCCTGTCCAGAATCCATCCTCATTCTGTTCAGAAATGAGCCTTTCAGCCAGTTCCCGGAATTTTTTTTGCAGCTTTTCTTTTTCCATATCAATCTGCCAGCGAGCCCAATGCCAGGAACCCGTAAAAAGTGTATTCTATA
>JBLNAO010000051.1:0-19056 GCA_050259395.1 Chloroflexota bacterium | reverse complement strand
CACTGCAACATTCATGATTCTCGGCGACATATGCACCAGGGCTTGCAAATTCTGCGGCACAAAAACAGGCAGGCCGCTTCCACCCGATCCGGGTGAACCGGAAAGACTTGCCGCATCGATCCGGACAATGAAGCTCAAACACTGCGTTATCACCTCCGTCGACCGGGATGATCTGCCCGATGGCGGAGCAGGGTTCTGGGCCGATGCCATAAGAAAGGTGAAAGAGGTCAATCCTTCAATCACCATGGAGACCCTCATCCCGGATTTTGACGGGAAACCGGATAACCTTCTAAAAATTATTGAAGCAGGACCTGATGTCATCTCACACAATGTTGAAACTGTACGGCGACTCACTCCCCTCATCCGGACAAAAGCAAAATACGATCGCAGCCTGTCGGTACTGGAATTCATCGCTTCCCGCGGGAAAACCACAAAATCAGGATTCATGCTTGGTTTGGGAGAAACAGAAGATGAAATATATCAGACCATCACGGACCTTCATGAAACAGGTTGTGAAATATTGACAATTGGCCAGTATCTGCAGCCCGGGTTGGATCATATGGAAGCTGTTGAATTTATTAATCCCGAAAAATTCGGACAATATCGCGATGAAGCCCTTAAGACGGGTTTCACCGTTGTGGAAAGCAGTCCTCTTGTAAGATCTTCGTTTCATGCAGAAAAACATGTGAGTGTCCGAAAATAATTTCTATATTAGCCAATAGTTAACCCTGAGACATAATTGAGCTATTCCGTTGTATATAAAGATCTTGGCTTAAAAGATTACAAGGAAGTGTGGGATTTCCAGGCTTCTGTGTTCAATAAGCTCGTGGACGGAAAAAAGACCACCGGAAGCCAGCCAGAACCTGTTTCCGGAAATCAACAGGGAATGCTCATTTTCACTGAACACCCTCACGTTTATACACTGGGGAAAAGCGGATCGGAAAGCAACCTGCTTATCGACCAGATTCAGCTCAGAAGGAAAGAGGCTTCATTCTACCACATTGACAGGGGAGGAGATATCACATACCATGGTCCTGGCCAGGTTGTGGGTTACCCGATCTTCGATCTCGAGAAAATCGGTGTTTCACTTAGGGAGTATATTCATTTGCTCGAGGAATCAATCATCAGGACCCTCAACACATACGGGTTGGATGCATCGAGGCTAGATGGAGGCACCGGTGTCTGGCTCGATCCGGAGATCAGGGGAAAGGCAAGGAAGATCTGTGCCATAGGGGTTAAGGCAAGCAGATATGTGACGATGCATGGCTTTGCCTTCAATATAAATACCGACCTTGGTTATTTTGACAGCATCAATCCCTGTGGTTTCAAAGATAAAGGTGTTACTTCACTTGCAAAGGAGTTGGGTACAGTGCAGGATTTTGAAGAAGCAAAAAGAAGAGTCAAGGAAAAGCTGAAGGAAGTGTTTGATCTGGAATGGACTAATCTGTAACCGATGGAAAAGAAATGGGTTGTGAAGGCGAAAGGTGAAGCAGCTGTTATCAGGCAGCTGGCCTCAGCCTTAAATGTTTCAGAACCTCTCGCAAACATGATGGTCCAGCGTAATATCACAACGCCTGCTGAAGCAAAGTCCTTTTTCTGTCCAAGCCTCGATTACCTCCACGATCCCTTCCTGATGAAGGACATGAACATTGCTGTAGACAGGATATCAACCGCCATTAAGAAGAATGAAAAGATTCTTGTTTATGGCGATTATGATGTTGACGGCACTACTGCAGTAGCTCTCATGTATTCATTCCTGAAAGACCAGTATTCAGGCGTAGAGTATTATATTCCCGACAGGTACAAAGAGGGTTACGGGGTATCTTTTGAAGGCCTTGATTTTGCCTGTCAGAAGAACTGCAAGGTTGTGATAACCCTCGATTGCGGAATAAAAGCTGTCGAAAAAGTCAGGTATGCGCGTTCAAAAGGGCTGGATGTCATAATCTGCGACCACCATTACCCGGGCGAAGAGATACCCAAAGCCCTGGCAGTTCTCGACCCGAAGCAGCCTTTTTGCAATTATCCCTATAAAGAATTATCAGGTTGTGGTGTCGGGTTCAAGCTTATCCAGGCTTACACGAGAGTACACGGTATTCCTTTTGAAAAAATCGAACATTATCTCGATCTGGTAGCGGTAAGCATAGCATCTGATATCGTTCCGATAACAGGCGAAAACAGGGTGCTCGCTTTTTTTGGACTCAAAAAACTGAATGATTCACCCAGGACCGGCCTCAGGGAGCTCATCAGGGAATCCGAAGTATCGAAAGCTCTGACAATAGAAGATGTGGTTTTCAAGATCGGCCCCAGGATAAATGCCGCAGGAAGGATGGAGACAGGCAGCAAGGCGGTGGAACTGCTGATATCGCACGACTCACAGCTGGCAACCGGAATAAGCAAGGAGATAAATAATTTCAACATAGAACGAAGGAGTGTTGACCGCACAATCACCACCGAAGCCATGCGGATGATCTCGGAAGATCAGCGGAATGTCAACTCCCGTACGACGGTCCTCTTTAATCCGACATGGAAAAAAGGCGTTATCGGGATTGTCGCTTCGAGGCTTATCGAGACGTACTATCGTCCCACGATAATCCTTACCGAGTCGAATGGTTTTGCAACCGGGTCGGCCAGGTCAGTCCAGGGTTACGATCTTTACCAGGCCATAGAGGCCTGCAGCGACCTGCTCGAGAGTTTCGGAGGACACATGTTTGCGGCGGGGCTGACACTCCGGAAAGAGAATATAGGTCCATTCATGGAGCGTTTCGAAAAATATGTATACAGCACAATAACAGAGGAGCAGCTTGTGCCCAGGATCTTTATCGATACCGAGCTGTCAATTGCCGAGATCAATGAAGATTTCTTCAACATCATGAGCCAGTTTCAGCCTTTCGGACCGGATAACATGTCGCCAATATTCATTTCCAGAAATGTTTATGACACCGGTTCGGGACGCATGGTTGGTTCCAGCGGTGAGCATCTCAAGCTCAACCTTTGCCAGGAATCCTGTCAGAAAATCCTTCCCTCGATAGCATTCTGCCAGGCCAATCATTTCGAATACATCCGCAGCGGCAAACCTTTCGACATCTGTTATTCGATAGAGATGAACGAGTTCAGGGGCAACCGGAACCTGCAGCTCAATATCAGGGATATCAAGACGCCGGTCAACCTGAATTAAAGCCTCACACACTGGATCAGTAATCAGTAATCAGTATCCGGTAATTGGTCTCTTTGTTGTCGACTCCCGACTCCTGACTCCCGACTCCCTAGGTTTCTATTCGTTTTTTTTGTTTTTTTCAAATTCATGTTTAACTTAGTGGATTAAACCTGAAACAGATGTTCTCGCTGCAACGTTTTTCTGTTTCACTTATTGGTATTTTCCTGTTCACCTCTGTTTATGCCGGTGACCCGTTCCGCATTCCGGCAGGAGCAGGTGAAGCCGGGATGAATTATGCGTGCATTACCTCGACTTCTTTCTGGTCTGCTTTCCACAACCAGGCTTCGCTGGCATTCAACAGCCGTGTTGCTGCAGGATTCAATTATGAGAACAGGTTCGGGATCAGGGAATTAAGCACGAAATCAGGGGCTGTCATCATTCCTGCAGGAAAGGCTTCGATAGCCGGAGTCTACAGTTATTTCGGATATCCTGATTTCAGGAGGCACTCGGCAGGACTGGCATGCGGACTTAAGCTCACAGATAAAATCGCAGCCGGCGCACAAGTGGATTATTTTTCAGAGATGACCTATGGGGAATACGAAGATCATCAGGCTGTTTCTTTTGAGCTGGGGATGATTTTGTCACCCTCGGAGAATGTGAAGGTGGGAGTGCATCTTTTTAATCCGTTGCCGGAATCCTTTACAGGATCTCTGTTGCCTTCAGGAATCAGGGCAGGTGCAGGAGTGAGCCTGAGCACATACCTGTTTGCAGCTGCGGAGGCGGAGATGACAACCACCAGCAGCCTGCTCGTAAGGACAGGTTTTGAGTATGAGGCGTTTAAGAAGGTGTTGATAAGAGGCGGGTTCTGTACTGATAATACTTCGTTCAGCTTCGGGCTCGGGTACAGGCTCGATTTCGTGCAGCTCGACCTTGCTTTCGTAACTCATGACCGGCTCGGGGTTACTTCATCTGCTTCAATGATATTCAGACTAAAATAAGAAAAGGTACACAGAGTTGCACAGAGGACCACAGAGATGCACAGAGAAACAAAATAAAAAATATGGAGCTTAATGAAATAACAAAAAAGATTATTGGATGCGCAATCGAAGTGCATAAAGACCTTGGCCCTGGATTGCTTGAGTCGGCCTATGAAGAATGTTTATCGCAAGAATTGATCAGTCATGGTTTGAGCATTAAAAGACAACAACCAGTTCCTATCGTCTACAAAGACATCAAGCTCGATTATGGATACAGAATTGATATTCTTGTTGAAGATCAGATCGTAATTGAATTGAAGGTGGTGGATGCCATTAACCCTGTTCATGAAGCTCAGATCCTCACCTATATGAAATTTGCAGCCAAACCAATTGGACTATTGATAAATTTTAATGTCGGTATGTTAAAAGAGGGCATCAGAAGATTTAAGAGATGAGCATTTCTCTGTGATACTCTGTGCCTCTCTGTGAACCTCTGTGTAACAAAAGTATATCTGAAAAATTTATTTTTTATATTATTTCTTTTTTTGCTGATTGAATTCAGATGTTTAGCCCAGGAAAGCAAACTATCAGATATAATAACCTCAATAGCTGAGGAGCTTGCTGCAGATGATTCAGATCCTGAAGCAATAGAGCTGTATGTCGAGAGGCTTTCGGATCTGTCCGAAGACCCCGTCGACCTCAATTCAGCAGATGAATCTGAACTCTCCCGGCTTTTCTTCCTCACAGACTTCCAGATAAAAGCCCTCGCTGATTATTCCCACTCCTCAGGCCGGATCTTTTCTGTTTACGAGGTTGCCAATATTCCGGGTTTCAACAGTCAATCTGCCGGGATGATCGCACCTTTTATAACCCTCGGGCAAATACCAATAAAAGCAAAAACTGACACACTGTTCAGAAACACCCTGCTCACCAACCTGACCTATGCATCGACATCCTCCGACAGTTCAGCCCCCGGTTCCCCTTTGAGGCTGTTAACAAAATATAAATTTACTTCCGGCAGTTTCACCGGTGGTCTTACCCTGGAGAAAGATCCCGGTGAAAGGTTTTTCTCAGGTTCACCTGCCATGCCTGACTTTTTCTCGGCACACCTTAGTTATACAGGTCATGGCCTGGTAAGGAAAATCGTCATAGGCGATTATTCCGCAAGGTTCGGTGAGGGCACCTGCCTGAACACCGGCTTTCGATCGGGATTGTTCCTTAGCTCGCCGGGGTACATGTCCTCAAAGAATGAGATCAGGCCTTATACCTCCGCTGATGAGAATAATTTTTTCAGGGGGGCGGCCGCATCATTTGTTCTGAAAGATTTTTCATGGACGGTCTTCTACTCGCAGAATAAATCCGATGCAACACTAAACGACGCCGGTGATCATGTTAAAAGCCTTTACACTGCCGGCCTTCACAATACGCCTTCCCTGCTGCTGAAGAAAGACATTATAAGCGATCTGTCTTATGGAATGAACATGACCTGTGATCTGAAAAGTGTCAGACTGGGGATAATATTAACAGAGGACAGATTATCACTTCCTTTTGAAATTGGTACGGGTGATCCTGAAAGCGTTTATGATTTTTCTGGAAAACGGAACAGCCTTGTGTCGTTTTATTACAATTCAATGGTTAACAGAATCCTGCTTTTCGGTGAAGCATCCTTCAATGCCGGTTTCAGTCATGCATTTGTTCAGGGCGCTTCAGTCAGGCTCTCTGACAGGCTTATTGTGAATTGCCTGGTAAGGGATTATGAAAAAAGCTACTTCAGCTTTCACGGTAAAGGTCCGGGAGGGAACACACAGAATGAAACAGGCATACTCGGCAATTTCAGTTTCGAGGCTGCCAGGCATTTATTTATCTCGGCAGGATGTGATCTCAGGAACTATCCATGGCTAAGGTTCCGGACAAGCTCTCCTTCACAATCAGTAAAGGAAGAAATCAGGGTGAAGTACATTCCATCGGAAAACCTGTCAATTGAAGGTTTATACAACTTCCGCCTTTCAATGAACGATGGTCCTGATGAATCTGGAATTCCGATTGTCGAAGAGCTTCGTTCAAATTATGGAAGGGCGGTCTTCAGGTATTCTCCTGCTGAAGATATTACACTTACAACCAGGATTGACTTTAAATCTGTTATATCTTCCGGAGATAATGGAATGCTTTTGTCGCAGGATGTCAGCTGGTCTAAAGACAAATTCCCGTTAAGCTTTTGGTTCAGGTACTGCCTTTACAGGACAGACAGCTGGGATGCAAGACTATACGCATACGAAAATGATCTGTTGTATTCCTTCAGCATACCGGCTCTTTCAGGGGAAGGCAGCAGGAGCTACCTGATGGTGAAGTATAAAGCCGGAGATTTCGCGGAATTCAGGATGAGATATGGTGTTACTTCGGCAGACATAGTCGGAAAGGAAGATGTAAGGTTGCAGGTGAGGCTGTTTTTTTGAAGCACTTAGTTACACAGAGTTACACTGAGGACCACAGAGTTACACAGAGAAAACCTCTGTGCTTCTCTGTGACCCTCTGTTTTCCTCTGTGTCAGTTCTTAAAAGATATTATACTGAAGCTGGTCAGTTTGTTTTAAACGGATACTTCACCGCCTTCAGCTCCTCATTTGCCTGTACGATCTTCTTCTTGAGAGATTCCTTGTATTTGATCACCTCGTTCATCAGGTCAGGATTGCCGGTTGCAATGATCTGGGCGGCAAGGATACCTGCATTTTGAGCGGCATTGACGCCAACCGTCGCAACGGGTATACCGGGAGGCATCTGAAGTATTGAGAATATTGAGTCGAGGCCTTCCAGGGAAGCCTTGATTGGCACCCCAATAACCGGAAGGGGAGTCATGGCTGCAATCACTCCGGGAAGATGTGCCGCCATGCCGGCAGCTGCAATGATCACTTTGATTCCTCTTCCTGAAGCTCCTTTTGCAAATTTTTCGACCTCTTCCGGAGTCCTGTGAGCCGAGAGTGCATTCATCTCGAAGGGAATGCTGAAGCTGTTAAGTATTTCAGCTGCTTTCTCCATTATCGGCAGATCGGAAGTGCTTCCCATTATAATGCTGATAACCGGTTCCATGTGAAGTATTTTGATTTAACTTACTGATAAGTACAAAAATAAGCTTTAATTTTCATATTTTCGCACTCGCATTTACTGCAAAATATGAAGGAGATAACAATACTCGACAAGACTTTCAGGGAGTTCATAACAGAGAATGAGATCCAGGCAAGTGTTGAAAAGCTTGCGAAGCGTTTAAACAGCGACATGGCAGGAAAAGATGTGGTCTTCCTGGGAATACTGAACGGCGCGTTTCTCTTTGCAGCAGACCTGTTTAAAAGAATCACAATTGAAGCGAGAATCTCATTCGTCAAGCTGGCTTCTTACCAGGGAACAGCTTCAACAGGAAGCATAAAGGAGCTTATCGGGTGGAACGAAGATATAAGGGACAAGACTGTTGTGGTTATCGAGGATATTGTCGACACCGGAAACACCCTTGAGCGTATAATGGGAGAGCTTACAATAAGGAAAGCCCGGGAGATTAAGATAGCGACAATGTTCCTCAAACCAGATGTTTACAATAAAAACATAGCAGTCGATTATGTCGGCATGGAGATCCCGAATAATTTTGTTGTGGGATACGGACTGGATTACAATGGTTACGGACGCAATAATCCGTCAGTCTATACATTAGTCAAATAACATAAAAAATTTAATTCAAATGGTTAATTTTCTGATTTTCGGTCCTCCGGGATCCGGCAAGGGCACACAGTCGGTACGCCTGGCTGAAAAATTCAATCTTCTTCATCTTTCAACCGGCGACATGCTCAGGGCTGAGATTGCAGCCGGAACAGAGCTGGGCAAAAAGATGAGCCAGATAATGTCGAAAGGCGAGCTTGTCCCTGATGAAGTTGTAATACAGATGATTGCAAACAAGATAGACAGCAGCAAGGGGCAGGCAGGGTTTCTCTTTGACGGATTCCCGCGTACTGTTGCACAAACAGCCTCACTCGAAAAAATGTTGAATGACAGGGGCATGAAGATAGACTCAATGCTTGTTCTGGATGTGGATCATGATGAACTGGTGAAACGCCTTATCGCCCGTGCTGAATTCTCAGGAAGACCTGATGACAAGGATCCGAAAGTAATCGAAAACAGGATCGATGTCTATAAGGAGAAAACCGAACCGATAATTGATTATTGCCGTAAGAAAGGCATCTATACACCTGTCAAAGGTATGGGAACCATCGAGGAAATTTTCGGAAGACTTTCAGGTGAGGTTAAGAAAATAGTATAAGCTCGACCTCTCCCTCTGAATCTCCCTCTCCCGGTGTGAGAGGGAGACAATTGAGGATTATTCAGGAATTTTCCCCTTCCCATCCCGGGGGAAGGGGCCAGGGGAAGAGGCCGACAGTAAAACCGAACATGGTCAGCACTCAGAACTTCCTTAAAAAATTAATCCCACAAGGGATTTTAGTTGTTTATAGATAAAGAGATTCTATGTCATCATCTAACTTTGTCGATTATGTGAAGATCTACTGCCGCTCCGGAAACGGAGGCGCGGGCTCTGCCCACTTTCGCCGCGAGAAATTCGAGCCGAAGGGTGGTCCCGATGGCGGTGACGGGGGAAGGGGAGGACATATCATTCTTAAAGGCAACGATCAGATGTGGACTCTCCTGCATCTGAAATACCAGAGACATATTTTTGCCGACCACGGCGGAAGCGGCGGGCGCCAGCAATCAACCGGTGCAGACGGCAAGGATATTATTGTCCAGGTACCTCTCGGGACAATCGCCAGGAAGGAAGATTCTTCGGAGCCTCTGTTTGAGATCACACAGCATGGGGAAGAGAGAATCCTCGCGAAAGGAGGCAGAGGCGGTCAGGGTAATGTGCATTTCAAATCGGCAACGCACCAGACACCCAGGTATGCCCAGCCGGGAGAACCTGGGATTGAAGAAGAGTTCATTCTCGAACTTAAGATCCTGGCCGATGTGGGGCTTGTTGGATTTCCAAATGCGGGAAAATCGACGCTACTTTCAGTCGTCTCCGCCGCAAAACCCAAAATTGCGGATTACGCCTTCACAACACTGGTCCCGAACCTCGGAATCGTCAGTTATCGAGATAACAAGTCTTTTGTAATGGCTGATATACCCGGTATCATCGAAGGAGCTCACGAAGGGAAAGGGCTTGGAGTAAGGTTTTTAAGGCACATAGAAAGAAATTCAATGCTGCTCTTCATGATACCGGCCGACAGCAAGAATATCCGCCAGGAGTATGATATCCTTGTCAACGAGCTTAGGCAATACAATCCCGAGCTTCTCGACAAGAAACGGATTCTTGCAATTTCAAAATCCGACATGCTCGATGAAGAGCTGACAAATGAAATACGGAAGGATCTTCCGGATATTCCACGGGTATTCATATCTTCGCTGACGGGACTCGGCATAACCAACCTGAAGGATATGATCTGGAGGGAGCTAAACCGCTGAGTGATTAAGAATGCTCGAAAAGATAGAACACCTCGATCAGCAGGTTTTCCTGTTTCTGAACTCACTACATTACTCTTTTCTTGACCCGGTGATGCATGCCCTCAGCGGGAAGATCATCTGGGTTCCTTTGTACGTCTCCATACTTGTTTTTATTGCTGTAAAGGAAAAGAAGCAGTTCTTTCTGATTCTTGTTTTTATCCTGCTTTCGGTTCTCATGGCAGACAGGGGATCGGTCATCATTAAGAACCTGGTTATGCGTTTGCGGCCTTGCCATGAACCGGCACTTGAAGGACTCGTTTACACATTAAACGGCGAATGCGGCGGGATGTATGGATTCGTCTCTTCCCATGCGGCCAATGCCTTTAACGTGGCATTCATAAGCCTGTTGTTCATAAGGAAAGCATGGTACACAGCATTCATAATTTTCTGGGCTCTGGTGGTTGGCTATACCCGGATCTACCTGGGTGTTCATTATTCAGGAGATGTTCTCTGCGGTTCAATCTACGGTGCACTGGTGGGATGGTTCTGTTACTCGATGTATCAATACACGAATAATATTATAAAGAACAGAAGAACTTACACAGAGAACACAGAGGACCACAGAGTCCCACAGAGTTAACTCTTATTACTCTGTGAATCTCCGTGCCTGCATTGTGCAACTCGGTGTAACTTTTTGATTTTATGTACTTCATAAATTCAGATACCGACGATCCCTGCTTCAACCTTGCTCTTGAAGAGTATCTGCTTAAAAACAGCACGGAGGAATTCTTTATACTGAGCATAAACCGGACTTCCATAATTTCAGGAAAGCATCAATGTGTTCACAGGGAGGTTAATACGAAATTCGTGACTGAGAACAATGTACCTGTGCTCAGGAGGATAACAGGGGGCGGAACTGTTTTTCACGATGCAGGAAACCTTAATTATTGTTTTATAAGGAATTGTGAATCAGGCAAACAGATCGATTTCCCGTTGCATACACTTCCTGTAGTTTATTTCCTGAAAGATCTTGGCATCTGCCCTTACCTTGAAGGAAGCGACATAAAAACAGAAGGCCTGAAGATATCAGGGAACGCGGAGCATGTTTTCCGCAACCGTGTGCTGCATCATGGAACGCTTCTTTGGAATGCTTCACTTGACCTACTTCGAAATTGTATCAGGAAAGATACATCGGCATATAAGACACGTGCAGTTGCTTCAAAACCATCTCCTGTCATCAATATTTCGGAAAGGGTGAAGAGTATAAGCTCTGTTGAAGAATTCAGAATGGCCATGGCTGATCATTTTATAAAAAATGAAAATGCACTTACGCTGAATCTTTCACAGGAGCAGAAAGCTGAGATTTTGAAAATAGCCCCGAAATACATCTCATGGGAATGGAATTATGCATATGGACCCGAATACGAATTCAGCAAGGAATTCAATTTCAGGGAAAACAGTATAAAATGCAATATTGCCGTTAAGGACGGACTGATAGTGAAATGCAGCATAGAAGGGAGCTCCCTCCTTTCAAAGGCAAGTGTGAAGCTAAGCGGCTGCAGGCATATGCCACAGGATATCAGTCATTTCCTCATGCAGGAATTTGATGACTTCGATCCATATAACCTGTTTTGAAAACCAATAATTGTGAGAGTTACAAGATCCATACTTGCCTGGTTCACAGGGATTACTTTCATGGTGGCGCTGTTTCCCATTACATTCATAATATGGCTTCTTACACTTCCTTTTGACAGGAAAAGAAGAGTCATTCACATGTTACTCATGTGGCAAAGCACATTTATCACATACATCCTGCCCGTATGGAAGGTTCAGATAAGCGGAAAGGACAAGATTCCCGCAAAAGGCACATTTGTCATCATTTCAAATCACCAGTCATTGCTTGACATCCTGGTCATCAACTGTCTGTGTATGAGGTTCAAATGGGTTTCTAAAATTGAGAACAACAGGGTGCCATTTCTGGGGTGGTACCTGCAGATGGCAGATTACCTGACGGTGGACAGGCAGAATGACGAGAGCAAATCCATTATGCTTGCAAAAGCATACAGCTGCCTCAAAGAAGGCACCTCTGTAATGATCTTCCCCGAAGGCACAAGATCGCATGATGGCAGCGTCAGCTATTTCAAAAGAGGCGCTTTCCAGCTTGCACTCGAAACCAGTTTGCCGATACTGCCGCTGGTAATCGATGGCACCGGAGGGATCCTTCCGAAACACAGCCTCATCTTCAGCAACGATAACCGTATCACTTTACTTGCGATGGATCCGGTTCAGCCATCTTCATTCGGGACGGATGATCCCGAAGAGCTTGCTGATAAATTCAGGAAATTGATAACTTCGGAGCTTACGAACATACGCACAAAAAATGCAGCACACTCCTGAATACCGGAGGATACTTCACCGAATGGGCTACTACAGTTACCAGAGCGGCCTTATCTACAGGCATCTTAACCAGGAGGGCGGGTGGGACGAGCATAACAGGAATTGCAGGTCCTATATTCTTAATGTACTCGACTTAATCAGGCCACAGAAAGTTACAATCCTCGGAAGCGGATGGCTTCTCGATATCCCGCTTGTTGAAATTGCCGAAATGACATCTTTTGTGGAACTTGTCGATATAGTTCATCCTCCCCAGGTAAAGGAACAGGTATCGGTTTACGGGAATGTACACCTGATCGAGGCTGATATCACCGGCGGCCTGATATCTGAAGTATGGAACAAGACTCACAAATCTTTTTTCAGAAAATTAAATTCACTTTCAGAGATCAGGATTCCTGAATACATGCCGGATGAAGATCCCGGACTTGTAATATCCCTGAACATACTTACCCAGCTCGAGAATCTTCCACTTGACTACCTGCGGAAGAAGTCAGCTGCACCCGATGACGGGTTCTTTAATTTCAGACAATGCGTTCAGAAGAAGCATGTGGATTTCCTGCATAAGCACAAATCAGTGCTTATATCGGATTTTGAAGAGGTATTTACCGGCAACAATGGCAGCCGGAAAGTTGTTCCGACAATTTGTACGGACATCCCCGATGGTAAAATGAAAGAAGAGTGGGTGTGGGACTTTGATTCCAGGGGAAGCGATTATTACACAAGCCACAGTGTGTTAAAGGTTCTGGCAGTTACATATATATGATTAACAGGAAAGACCTCAGGCAAAAGTATCTCAATGCCGCCGGCAAATTCAGCCTGGAAGCGGAAAAGGAGGATAAAAACCTCCTCATGCTTTCACTGCTGCGTTTCCTTTGCTTTGCAGGGGGAATTACAGTCACGGCGCTCCTTTTTCTCCACCATTCTCCGGCTTTCGGGATTCTTTCGTCCTTTTTAACAGTCATCCTTTTTCTATTTCTTCTCAAGCTTTATTCAGACCATATCCGGAAAAAAGAATTCGTTTCGGCGCTGTCCAAAATAAACAGTGATGAAGCTGCAGCTCTTGACGGTGACCTTTCACCTTTTAAACCGGGGGATGAATACTCAGACCATTCTCATGATTTTTCATATGATGTGGATCTCTTCGGCAATGATTCACTTTTTCAATACCTGAACAGGACAATGACTGGTTTCGGGAGAGATATCCTGGCCGGCTGGCTGGCCGAACCTTATTCTCTTTCTTCAGATCTTTCAGAAAGGCAGGAGATCATCAGGGAACTGGCAGCGAAAGAGGAATGGAGGCACAGGTTCATGGCATCGGGAATGAATGTCCCACTGGAACGAAGTCGGATAGAGAAACTGGCAGGATGGCTCGGTGAAAAACCATTAATTCAATCATCTCTTCTCAAGAAGGTTCTCATCTGTCTCCTTCCTGCAATTGCCATATCAGCCCTGGTTCTTCTTATCGCGGGAATAATCAATTATTCATTATTCATCCTTGTTCTGCTAATCAATCTGGGGTATGTGGCTGCCGGGCTGAAAACTACGAATGGTATACATAATGCAGTTTCCGGAAGTTACGGATATCTGTCTTCCATGAACAGCCTTCTCACGGTTGTGTCGGAAGAATCATTTGTCTCCGAACACCTCAACAGCATGAAGGAGCAGGTTGCAGGCGAAAGTGTTTCGGCTGCCATAGCAGTGAAGAAACTGGGCAGGCTGATCCAGTCTTTCGACAGCAGGCTTAACCTGCTTGCGGGATTCCTTCTGAATGCGATGCTGCTTTGGGATTATCATTGCCTCAGGAGGCTTGAAAACTGGAAGGCTGAGTTCAGGGATAAATTCCCGGTTTGGCTCGGAACGCTGGGGAAGATTGATGCCTATTCCAGTCTTGGCAATTATGCATTCAACAACCAGGATTTTGTTTATCCTGAGATCTCCGCAACCAGGATGTTCTCTGCGACCCTGCTCGGGCATCCGCTGATCGATGAGGAGCGAAGGGTATGCAATGATTTTGAAATTGATAAAAAGGGAACCATCTGTATCATAACAGGTGCAAACATGGCCGGCAAGAGCACATTCCTGAGAACTGTCGCAGTCAATTACATCCTTGGTATGACAGGAGCCCCTGTATGCGCTGGTCATCTTGAATTCACACCTGTAAAGCTCTTCACAAGCATGAGGACCACCGATTCACTATCGGGGAATGAATCATATTTCTATGCGGAGCTTAAAAGGCTGCGGAACCTGAAAGCGAAAATCCATGATGATGAGCCTGTCTTCTTCATACTCGATGAAATTCTCAAGGGCACCAATTCTGCGGATAAATCCCTTGGATCCAGATTGTTCATAAAGAAGCTCATCCCATCAGCAGGGACTGGCCTCATAGCAACTCACGACACTTCCCTGGGAGAGCTCGAAAAAGAACACCCCGGGAACATTATCAACATGTGCTTCGAGATAGAGATCGAAGGTGAAAACATCAGGTTCGACTATAAGCTCCAGAAAGGAGTTACCTCTAAGATGAATGCCGCGCTGCTTATGAGGCAAATGGGAATTCTGGATTAGTGCATAAAACCACTTTTATTGTTGAAAAATTGAGGATTACGCGCTAAGGTAATTTAGTTATATTTGCTGCCAAATTCTGATAAATGTCGACATCACCTGTAGGATATTCAGAAGAACATATTAAGACGCTCGAATGGCGGGAACATATCAGGCTCAGGCCAGGTATGTATATCGGTAAGCTCGGCGACGGGTCATCGCAGGATGATGGCATCTATGTGCTTCTCAAAGAGGTCATGGACAACGCTGTCGACGAGTTCATGATGGGTAACGGGAAGAAAATAGATGTATCTATTGCCGGCAAGGAGGTGAGGGTTCGAGATTATGGCCGTGGCATACCTCTCGGCAAGGTTGTCGATGCCGTTTCAAAGATGAACACAGGCGCCAAGTACGATTCCAAGGCTTTCAAGAAATCTGTCGGCCTCAACGGTGTCGGTGTTAAAGCCGTCAACGCTCTTTCTGATAAGTTCATAATAAGATCTGTAAGGGATGGTCAGCTTAAGGCAACAGAATTTGAGCACGGCGTTGTACTCAAGGACCACCCTCTTGCCGCCACAACTGAAGAGAATGGTGTTGAAGTGATCTTCAGGCCAGACGAAAACATGTTCGGCAATTACTTCTTTATCTCGGAATACGTGGATTCAATGCTGAAAAACTACGTATATCTGAACACCGGCCTCATTATAAATTTTAACGGGAACAAGTTCTTCTCAAGGAACGGCCTTGCAGATCTTCTTAACGAGAACATGAACAAGGAAGGATTGTACCCGATTGTTCATCTTGCCGGCGAAGACATAGAAGTGGCATTTACGCATGGTCTTCAGTACGGTGAGGATTATTACAGTTTTGTCAACGGACAGAATACGACTCAGGGAGGAAGTCATCTGCTTGCTTTCCGTGAAGCCATTGTAAAAACATTCAGGGAATTCTATAAGAAAGATTACGATCCTTCCGACATACGGTCTTCAATAATTGCAGCCGTCAGCATAAAAGTAGAAGAACCGATATTCGAATCGCAGACCAAAACCAAGCTCGGTTCAAAGGATATGGGCCCCAACGGTCCGTCGATCAGGCAGTTCATTATTGATTTTGTAAAAAAACACCTTGACGATTACCTGCACAAAAATCCGGATGTCGCCGGGACCATCCTTAAAAAGATACAGGAATCGGAAAAGGAGCGAAAAGCAATTTCATCTATCCAGAAGCTCGCTCGCGACAGGGCCAAGAAAGTGAGCCTTCACAACAAGAAGCTCCGCGACTGCAGGTCACATTTCAACACAAACGACGCCAACAAGCTCGATTCCACCATCTTCATAACGGAAGGTGATTCCGCAAGCGGCTCGATAACAAAATCGAGGAATGTGGAAACGCAGGCCGTGTTCAGCCTTCGCGGAAAGCCGCTGAACTCTTATGGTCTCACAAAGAAGATCGTTTACGAGAATGAGGAGTTTAACCTTCTCCAGGCTGCCCTTAATATCGAAGACGGCATAGAGAACCTCCGGTATAACAACGTGGTTATCGCAACTGATGCAGATGTCGATGGAATGCATATACGCCTGCTGCTCCTTACGTTCTTCCTGCAGTTTTTTCCCGACCTTGTAAAAAAAGGTCATGTGTATATCCTTCAAACACCGCTGTTCAGGGTAAGGAACAAGAAAGAGACACGGTATTGTTATTCTTCCGAAGAGAAAGCCAAAGCAATTTCCGCGCTTGGTCCTAACCCGGAAATAACGCGTTTTAAAGGGCTTGGTGAAATCTCTCCCGACGAATTCAGGCATTTTATCGGGAAGGATATGAGGCTGGAACCTGTGAGAATGAAGAAGAACGACTCGGTGAACGGCTACCTTGAGTTCTATATGGGAAAAAACACTCCTGAAAGGCAGGATTTTATCATTGGCAACCTCAGGATTGAAGAAGACATCGTCGAGGAGGAAGCTAAATTATAAGATTGGATGGAAGAAGAACAGGACATAATTCCGGAAGGAACAGCTGAAGAGCCCCAGGGACATGTCGCGCTTCATTCGGTCACAGCATTGTCGGGCATGTACAAGGACTGGTTTCTCGACTATGCATCATATGTTATTCTCGAAAGAGCCGTTCCGCACCTTCACGACGGGCTGAAGCCCGTTCAGCGCCGTATCCTTCATTCGATGAGGCGGATGGATGACGGCAGGTACAACAAGGTTGCGAATATAATTGGTCATACGATGCAGTTCCACCCTCATGGTGACGCATCGATCGGTGATGCACTTGTTCAGCTTGGCCAGAAAGATCTTCTTGTGGATGCGCAGGGAAACTGGGGGAATATTCTTACCGGGGATGGAGCCGCAGCCCCCAGGTATATAGAGGCCCGCCTCTCAAAATTCGCCCTCGATGTTGTCTTCAATCCCAAAACCACCGAGTGGAAGCTCTCATACGATGGCAGGAACAAGGAGCCGGTAACGCTTCCTGTAAAATTTCCGCTGCTGCTTGCCATGGGAGGCGAAGGAATAGCTGTCGGTCTTGCTTCGAAAATACTTCCTCATAATTTCAATGAGCTGATAGACGCAACGATAGCATATCTTGAGAAAAAGGATTTTGTGATCTATCCCGATTTCCCCACCGGAGGGCTTGTGGATGTTTCAAAATACAATGACGGCCAGCGCGGGGGAGCTGTAAAAGTAAGGGCAAAGATCGAGAAGGTAGATAAAAAAGAGCTCGTAATTACCGAGATTCCATTCGGTAAAACCACCTCTTCACTTATCGAATCGATAATCAAAGCCAATGAAAAAGGAAAGATAAAGATCAGGAAGATCGACGACAACACATCTGCCAATGTCGAGATAGTCATCCAGCTCGTTCCGGGGACTTCACCCGATAAGACAATCGATGCCCTTTACGCATTCACCGACTGCGAGTATTCGATTTCACCTAACACATGCGTGATCGTCGATGACAAGCCCTCTTTCATGGGCGTAAGCGAAATTCTGAAGAATTCCGCCGACAGGTCAGTTGAGCTGCTCAGGTCTGAGCTCAATATCAGGAAATCGGAACTCGAGGAAGAGTGGCACATGTCGTCGCTCGAAAAGATATTCATAGAGAAAAGAATCTATCACGATATCGAAGGCTGCGAAACATGGGAGTCTGTGATAACAACAATCGATAAAGGGCTGAAACCTTATAAGAAGCTGCTTATGAGGGAAGTCACAAGGGAAGATATAATTCAGCTTACCGAGATAAAGATCAAAAGGATATCCAAATTCGATATTAAGAAAGCTGATGAGCATATCCGAGGGCTGGAGATCGAGATGGAAGAGATAAAGAACAACCTTAACCACATAATTCCTTATGCCATAAATTACTTCAAGCAGATGAAGAAAAAATATGGCAAGGGGAAGGAGAGAAAAACCGAGATCAGGAGCTTCGACACAATTGAAGCGACAAAGGTTGTGGCCAATAATGCCAAGCTTTATGCCAACTTCAAGGAGGGCTTTATAGGCACCGGACTGAAAAAAGATGAGTTTATATGCGATTGCTCCGATATTGATGATGTTCTTGTCATAAGGAGGGATGGCGTTTACATGATCACCAAAGTCGACGATAAGATATTCGTGGGGAACGACATACTTCATGTTGCCATCTTCCTAAAGAATGATGAAAGGACAATTTACAATGTTGTTTATCAGGATGGCAAGGACGGCTTTTTGATGGTGAAAAGATGTGCCATTTCGGGTCTGACGAGGGATAAGGAATACAATCTCACAAAAGGCACACCGGGGTCGAAGATCGTTTACCTCAGCGTTAATCCGAACGGTGAAGCGGAAGTGATAAAGGTTCATCACAAGCCGAAGGCAAGGCTGAAGAAACTGTTGTTCGAATTCGATTTCGGTGAAGTAGGCATAAAGGGAAAATCGTCGATGGGGAATATACTCACCAGGAATCCGGTTCACAAGGTTGCACTGAAAGAAAAAGGCTTATCCACCCTCGGAGGCAGAAAAATATGGTTCGATGATGCGGTGTTCAGGCTGAATGTTGACTCAAGAGGAATTTATCTTGGGGAATTCAGCGCCGATGACAAGATCCTGGTCGTGACGAAGAACGGGTTCTTCAGGATAACCGGTTTTGATCTCTCGAATCATTTTGAAGACAATATTCTGATTATAGAAAAATACAGGCCCGGAATTGTCTACTCAGCCATTTACTGGGATGCAGAGCAGAAATTCTATTATGTCAAGCGCTTCACTGTCGAAGAATCTGAGAAACCGCAGTGCTTTATCAATGAACACCCCGAGTCGAAGCTTATCAGCCTTACCGAAGTTGAATATCCGCGGTTCGAGCTCCAGTTTGGCGGCAAACACAAAGACAGGGATAATGAAATAATAGAAGTTGCAGAATTCATTGGGGTAAAAAGCTATAAGGCAAAAGGGAAACGCCTTACCGAATACACTGTCAACAATATCCAGGAGATTGAGCCCGTCGTAAAAAAAGAATCACATCTTCCCGAACCAGAGGGAGATGA
>JBLNAO010000050.1:0-3140 GCA_050259395.1 Chloroflexota bacterium | reverse complement strand
GCATAAAGAGGATTGGCGCCGGGAAGCAGGTATTCATTCACGGGAATGTTAGGCGTATAGGCAGTTGCCGGCCTGAAAAGCGAAAAATCAGATGCATTGTCGAGCATCCTCCTGTCCTCGTAAGTGCCCGAAATATCGAGCGATAACCCGGGTGAGATCCTCGTCTGGTACCCCATGGTGAAATAGCCCGATTCATAAAGCTTAAGATTATTCTTTCTCAGGAAAAGGGAAAAACTCATGTTCAAAAACAGGTTAATGCCGCCTCCTGTATTGAAATCGACGCTTGCCTGTCCTGCCCTTGCGTAAAGCCTGCTGCCTGTAATCCTGTTAAGAGTGTAACCCGAATTAACACGCCAGATGAGCTTCTCCCTGCCGAATGCGTACTTCAGCTGTGGGTTAATATACAAATCATGGTTATTCCAATCCTTTGTGAAACCAAAATTCATCCCGTAAACAAACCCGTCGACTGTGTTGAAAGTAATATTTTGCAGGTCGACAAGGCCCCCGAACCTAAGGGATGTTCCGACTGTATCGCGCCAGGTGTAGCCGGTTGCAACATACCCGAGGGTTCTCATGAATTTCGATGGCTTCTTTTCCTCTTTGGTCTGTTGAGCTATGCTGTCGCGCCTGATCTCCCTCACTTCTTTCTTTACCTTGAGGCTGTCGCTCACCCTGACTGCCTTCCTTTCAACATCAGAAAGAGGTATGGGCCTTATCTGCGACCAGTAAGCGCTGTCCTTCTTCCCTGCATCTTTCTCGATCTTCTGGATCGTTTTATCCGTAATTTCCAGGTTCTTCCTCACACTGTCATCAAGGGTTCTTTCCGTTTTTTTCTCCATCAGCTTCGAGAGCCTTACCATGTCGCGGTTATTAAGCTCATCCTTGCTGAGTATCTTGTTAATCTGCTCCTCTGTTTTTGTGAGCTTTGCAGTATCGGCTTTGGTCTGCCTGGCATTATAATTAACAGTGATCGTCTCCGGCCTCTTAAGCGCAAGGTTAGGCTTCACTTCAAGGTACTTTACCGAGCTTCCATAGAAAGCATCGGCCTGTACGCCTACGATTGAGATGTTGATATCGAACTTATGACTGACCGGCATCCAGATGTCGTCCTGTACAGGTACATAAAGCTGCTGCACCCTTATTTTGCCTGCAAGATTCTCGTTTACAAGGTCAACGCTGTGCAGGCACCAGAGATCCTCTATAATATAGATTGTCCCCTCGAAAAGCTGCTGGCTCTTCCTTTTAGGGATCACCTGGATCTTGTTGATGGTGTATTCGCCCTGGGTAGACATGCCGGTATACCTGAAATTGTAATGGCTGAAAGCGGCAGGGGAGAGTGGCGAAATTGCCATATCCGCTATCTCGGCCTCGTAGAAGCTTGCCTGTATGAATTCCATCGGGGATATTTCATTTCCCTCGGCAGGGAAAGTGCTGTTGAGTGAAACAACCTTCTGGACATATTTATCGGGTGCTGTAAACTCAATCTCATTGAATGATTCCATGAAGAATGTATCGCCTTTCTTCAGCTTGATCTCCTCCCCGTTTTTTCCCTGCTGAACTGTCATCTGCCTCTGGATGATCTTCGGGATCTTATTGATTACAAGGTTCCCTTTCAGATATACTTCCGCCTTATAATATTTTACATTATTAAGGTAGTAAGGTGCCATTCCAATCACCTTTCTCATGATGATATATGCCGGGTCTTCCCCTGAGGCGGAGATCCTTACTTCAGGGATCTGGTAGTATTGCAGAGGCAGCACCACATCCTTAGTAAGGACCTGTCCTGATTGTAAGCTTACATCGGCTTCGACAGGCTCGAATCCCATGCTCTGGAAAGTGACTGTATAAGTACCTTGGCTTAACCTTATTTCATAATCCCCTCTGGTGTTGGCTGTTGTACCCTGGCGCAGCTCTTTTATGTATACTGTTGCATACTGGACAGGTTCCCCCGACTGATTTTTTATATTCCCCCTGAGAGTTTGTGCTTTGACTTCCGGTAAAATGAGCAACAATGATAATATTAAGGGGAAGGTGCGCTTCATGTATATGTGAGACGGATTGTATAAGATAAAGTTACAAAAAAGTTCACAATTCAATCTTCATCCGCAGAGTCAATCTCCTCATTTGCGGATTCACTCACATTTTGATTAATGTTGCCGGCAACAATAATAACGATTTCGCCCTTCGGCGGGTTGTTTTTATAATGTTCAGAAAGAGAAGCCAGGGAACCTCTCATGTTTTCTTCATGGATCTTGCTCAGCTCCCTAGATACGCAGGCTTTCCGTTCTGGGCCGAACATCGAGGCAAGGTCCCCGAGAGTTCTCACGAGCCTGTAGGGTGATTCGTAGAAAACCATGGTTCTTTTTTCATCAGTCAGGGCCGAAAGCTTTTTGTTCCTTCCTTTTTTAGGAGGAAGAAATCCCTCGAAGCAGAACCTGTCACAAGGAAGCCCGGAATTTACCAGGGCCGGAACGAACGCAGTTGCACCCGGAAGAGTCTCAACCTCGATTCCATTTTCAATGCAGGTACGTACCAGCAGGAAACCGGGATCTGATATGCCCGGGGTGCCTGCATCTGAAATGAGGGCGGTCACCACGCCGTTAAGTATTTTTGAGCAGACAGCCTCCACACTTTTATGCTCATTGAAAGCATGGTGTGACTGCATTGGGGTTTTGATGCTGTAATGATCGAGAAGCTTCCTCGCATTGCGCGTATCCTCGGCAAGAATAAGCTGTACGGATGAAAGAATTTCAATGGCACGATAGGTGATGTCCCTGAGGTTTCCGATAGGGGTAGGCACAATGTAAAGCTTACTCATGCGCGGAAAATTTTCTCTTTACCAGGTCGAGCAGGTGTTTTGCAGCTTCATCGTCGCCCTTGTTTTTGCGGAAACTCATTATCAGGTCCTTTGCCTCAGTTATGTTGCCTGAATTTTCAAGCCTGGAAACAGCTTCGTTATATGCCTCACGGTTACCGTCGAACAGCTCCCTGATAAAGTAGAACCGGTCATTCACACCTATTGAATCGGAGAGGCTGGTGTAATGTCTGCCATGTGTGTATGAAAAATCATCACTCTGACTTTCCCCTATCTGCTCGTTGAACCTGTTCGCAAGATGACTGAAAGTATCTGCAATGATGGG